>NZ_JBVVPA010000022.1:0-94557 GCF_055807555.1 Bradyrhizobium sp. Ken64
ACCTCGTTGGCACCGCGTCCCGCAACTTCGCGGACCTTGTCGGTGTCGAGCGCGTCGGCACGCCAGATCTGGCCGCTGCGCAGGATCTCCATGAACTGCGCATCCCAATCCGGATTGAGCGGCTGGCACGGCCCCTCTCCCGCTTCTGCGAGAACGCCCGCCTCGAGCACCCGCTTCTCGCGGGCTTCCTTGGCTTCCGCGGTCGGATTTCGCCCATTGATCAGCCGCTCCCGGATCTCCGGCGGCGCGTCCTTGATCGATGGCAGCGGCGGATCGTGCGAGAGGCCCCCCGACGCGGCAAACAAGACTCGCTTGCCGGAACGCGCAGCGAACCGCCCTACCGATTCACCGATTTGCCGGGCACGGCGGTAGGTCGGAACGGGCGGCGCAGCGGCATTGACGAAGATCGGCAGGATCGGGATCGACTTGAAGTCACCGAGCATCGCCTCCCACAACTGGACGAAGCCGTGATCGACCGGCATGCGATACGAAACCGCCACGTCGAAATCCTCGGCTCGCACATGGTCGATGAGCTCGAGCGCCGTCTTCTCCGGAACATCCAGCGGTCCCGTCCCGCCTCCCCAGTCGCCCAGGGAGACTGCGCCGGCACCGACACAGAACGAGGGCATCAGGTCGTAGAAGAAGCCGTTGAAGTGATCGGGAGCGAACTGGATGATGTAGTCGGGTGCGAACTCCTTCACGAAGGTCCCGAGCCGTCCAAACGCGGTTCGGACGCGTTGCTCGGTTTCGTTGCTGGCCGGTCCCTTGTACATCAGAGGCGTGTGAGAAGCGCAGACGATGGCGACTGACATGTTCGGATTCCTTGCGCCGAGTTGGATGGTCGATCGATGGCTGGCGGCTACTTCTTCACCAGCGGGCACGGACTTTCGGATAGCGGGCGGTTGACGGACTCCCCGGGCAGCGTCTGAATGACGTTGTAGAGATCCCAGGCACCCTTGTTTTCACCGGGCTTCTTGACCCGGAGCAGGTACATGTCGTGGATCATCTTGCGGTCGGCACGGATGTAGCCGTCGGCCGCGAAGAAGTCGTGCACGTGTTCCTTCTCCATCTGCTTCATGACCGTCGGGGCGTCGTCGGTACCCGTGGCCTTGACGGCCTTCAGGTAGTGCGCGACCGAGGAGTAGACGCCCGCGTGGAATCCGGTCGGCATGATCTTGGCTTTGGCGAAGAAGCGTTCGGCCCAGGCACGCGTTTCGGGCGTCCGGTCCCAGTAGAACGGCGACACTTCGTAGGCATCGTGCGCGATCTTCTGACCTACCGCGTAGACGTCCGTCAGCACCGATTGAAGCGGAACGATCTTGGCCGTTGAGCTCAGACCGAATTCGTCCGCCTGCTTCAGCGCGGTCACCGTATCGCCGCTCGACGCCGCGATCGCGATCACGTTGGCGCCGGCATTGGACGCGGTGAGCAGGAACGAAGCGAAGTCGGACGTGTTCGGCGGGAACACCGAGTTGCCGACCACCTGCCCGCCATTGAGCTTGACTTGCTCAGACGTATCGCGCGTCAGAGCATTGCCGTACGCCTGATCGACTGTGAGGAAGTACCATTTCGTTCCACCGGCCTCGACCACGGACTTGGCGGCGCCTTTCGCGAGATTGTAGGTGTCAACCGTCCACTGGACCGTTAGCGGCGAGCAGGCCTTGCCGTTGAAGTCCGAGGAGGTCGAACCGGACAACAGCATGATTTTGCTCTTCTGCGCCGCCATGTTCTGCACGGCGAAGCCGATCGGGGATCCCTGCATGTCGGCGATCGCGTCCACGCCTTCGACGTCGAACCAGCGTCCGGCGATCTGCGATCCGACGTCCGGCTTGCCCTGGTGGTCGGCCGAGATCACCTCGACGTTGAGGCCGGCGCCGAAGTCCTCGGCGGCCATTTCAGCCGCGATCACCGAACCCTTGCCGTTCGCCATGGCCGTGGGGCCGGCGATGTCAGTCAGGACACCGACCTTGACCTTGCCTCCGCTGAGATTCGGGGGGCCGCCGGCGGTCTGCGCCGCGACCGGCGCCGCGAGAGCCAAGCACACGGCCGCAGACAAATAAAAGCTTGAATGAACCATCGTTTCCTCCCGTCGCCGCCCTTTTGGGCGTGCCGGGATGGATTGCCGCCGATTGAACTAGGATTCCATCTGAGTCTATGAAATGTTCGCACTGCGAACACGTCTGGAGGGATCATGCACCGCAGCGTAAGGGCACTTTCCCGTGGCTTGGCGCTGATCAACGAGCTCAATGCAAGCGGCCCATCCAACGTCGTACAACTCGCAAAGCGGACAGGACTCAACCGTACCACCTGCTATCGTCTGCTCGATACGCTGCGCGAAGATGGCTACGTGATCTTTGACGAGACGAATGCCTTGTTCGGCTTGACGTCCCAAGTACGCACCTTGAGCGAAGGCGTGTCTTCACGGGATCTATCGAGCCAGGCGGCACTGCCCGCGATGTTCGGCCTACTGGATGGCGTCTCCTGGCCAAGCGACTTCGGAGTGTTCGAACTCGGGTCGGTACTTATTCGGGAAAGCACACATCCCTTCAGTCCGTTCTCCGTTCATCGGTCCATGGTCGGACGGAGGAGATCCTTGGTGCGCAGCGCGCTTGGGAAAGCCATCTTGGCTGCCTCCGCGCCTGCTCTGCGACGAGAAATGCTGGACCTCACCGCATCACTCGTCGAGGAGGACGCGGCTTTGGCGAAGGACCGTCGCTTCATCGAGGACATTCTCTCACAGACGAAAAAGGACGGTTACGCCTCGTCCGTCGGTGGATCGGAGGCGGGCATCAGCGCGATCGCGCTGGCCATTCCGGGGGGCGGCCCCGTCCTCGGCAGCCTGAATCTGATTTTCTTCTCGTCGTCGATGACGCCGGAGGTGGCCGCCAAAAAGTATCTGCCCAACATGCGGGCGGCGGTGAAGGAAATCGAGCGGCGGTGGTCCGCGGCAAACAAGGCGCGCGGAAGAGTCTCTTGACGCGGCCCCCAACGTGTTGCGCGCGAATGAAAAGGTGAGCCCTTGTCCCAAACGCCACTTCGAGGAGTGGCGAAGGATCTGCGGCCCGCGAGCGTCAAAACCACAGGAACCAATGTTCATGGCCGTGTTTCGCGCGTGAAAAGCAGATACTTGCAAGCTTATGTGTACCCGCACCTTCACGCCCGCCGCATCAGCTTGAGCGAGGCCGCCAGCCGCAGGCTGCGCTTGCCGGCAAGCGCGATGCCTTCGAGTTCGCCGCTGTCTTCCGTGCAGGTGCCGGAGAAGCCGATCCCGACCTCGTAGCCGCCGAACGAGGGGTTCTCGCCTTTCGGCGACGTTTGCGCCGGGTTCAGCATCTCAACTTTCCACGGCAATCCGCCGAGGAGTATATTGCGGTGACAGTGCACTTTGGTTCAGTCAGCACTTCGAGCGCACGAGTGTGGCTGGGATCATTGAGTGCACTGTCACCGCAAAGCAGGAACTTTCCGTCACGGATGCGCCACTCTTCCTGGCCGCACTCGCCCGAGCCTATGCCAGCCTGCCAACAGCCCCGCTTGCGGGGAAGTCCTTTTGGTAGGCCACGAACGTATCGGACGGGAACAACCAGGACGTATCGTCGTAGTTGACCCACGCCCCGCTACTGTAACGACCGCGCCCGTTCCACGCGACTTGAGCCTTGCGATTGGCGTAGTTCCGGTCCCCCTTCGGAAGCACGTTGCCGTTGGAAACGAACTTGCCGCCGGTGTCGTACGAGCCCTGGATCGCCACGATCTCGTGCACCAGCTGCCACAGCACCCACACCCGAACCATTCCGTCCGCTGGCGGACTGATCTGGACCGTTTCTGTGTACGAGCTTTCGTCGCTAGTCGTCACGGATTTCGAGAACGTCGCTGACACCTCGGCGCTCAGTGCGCCGTACGAGATGCCCAGCGATGCGGAAATCGACTGTGAGACTGTCGAGGATACCCCCTGAGTCTTCGTGACACTGATCGTCAGGGTGTTGCCCACTGGAATCCGATGGTACGACTTCCCAACGGGGCGCCAGAACTGCCGCAAGACCAGCTGGTAGACCGGCGGCCCCTTGCCGTCCCAGTAGTTCTCGATGATCGCGGTGGTGTTTGACAGATTCTCGTTCGGCTCGTCGCAGACATAGGCGCTCTTGCTCGAATTGTCGGAATTGGCCCACATGACCAAGGGCCGATCCACGCTTTGAAGCTGGACATAGGCTGACCTGTCCGGCGGCTGACTGTTCGCGTTCGCGAGTTCGGGGACGAGCGGGAAATCTGTGTTCGTATCAGGCATTTTGAAGGACTCCTTAATAGCACGCCTCATGAAAGACAATTTTAAGTAGTATTTTGTATTATCGGAAACAACACACGCACTCATTGAAGATCGCTGCCGGCCTATCGCTGCATACTGCGACGCCGCACGGGCTCGGCCGCGCCTCAGCTAAACTTCCTTGGGGCGGCCGGTGCCCGAGCAATCGCCAGAAACCTAGCGGCTTCTACTCAAGATTGAATGGAAAACATTGCGCCTATCGCTTCGCCCCTTTTATATTTTCCTCACGTCAGGATCAGGGGGCGGCTTTGGAGCAGGACGAACTTGAGCGCTTGGTTGGCGGCCGGTTGCGATTGACGCTTGATGAGATCGTGCAGCATTCTCGCCTGCCTGAGGCGCGGCACGCTTATCTGGCAAGCTTCGTGAAGGTGTACGAGGGCGAACCATTTCTGGTTCGGCTTCTCCTGGAGGCGGGGCGGTTCTTTGTCTTCCACTGTGCGGCAGTCCTCGAAGCCGCCCATGACCCTTCCCGACGCGAGACCTGGTTCACCGTCAGCGCCCTCAAACAGCAACTTGCCTTGTTCGGATACGCGAGCGACCGGCAGGTGGATCATTTGATCGCGCGGTTGCGGGAGGTCGGGTTTCTCGAATTGCGCAGAGCCCCCGACGACGGCCGGGTCCGATTGCTGGCAACCACGGACAGGCTGCGCGCGCATCACATCGAATGGCTGGTGGCTCACTATGTGCCCCTTGCCACGCTGTATCCCGGTCACGATTACGGCCCGATATTTTCGCGCGATCGGGACTTTTACGTCCTCAACTGCAGCAAATCTCCGCCCTTCAATCCTGCAGCGGCTCGCCTCATGATGACGCTGCCGGACACGATGCTGTTCTTCAGCCATGCCGCCGGGCCGCTCATCCAGAATGCGGTGCTCAAGGCTGCAATGGATGCCGGCGACCCGAGCGCGGTCGTGCCCTATATCGAGGCCACCAGCCGTTTCGGCGTCTCCCGAACCCATGTCCGCAACTTGATGATCTCCGCTGAATCAGCCGGGCTCGTCAGGATCATCGGACGCGGGGGACGCAACATCGAGATTCTTCCGCGTTTCTGGGCAAGCTATGACCGCGGCCTCGCAGTGGGGATGTACCTCACCGATGCGGTCAATCTGGTCACGACGCGTGAGTGGCTCGAGAGATCCAGCCAAATCATGCGACCCTCTGCATTGGAGAACCAGGACTAGCACGCGACGAGATGATCGGTAGCCTACGCCCTTCGCATCAGCTTGAGCGATGCTGCCAGCCGCAAGCTACGCTTGCCAGCGAGCGCAATGCCTTCGAGCTCGCCGCTGTCTTCTGTGCAGGTGCCGGAGAAGCCGATCCCGACCTCATAGCCGCCGAACACGGGGTTTTCGCCTTTCGCTGGCGTGTGCTCCTGGTTGAGCATCTCGCCCTTCCAGCGGCCGTCAGCCGAGGAATAGGAGCCGAGGTAGTAGAAGAAAGCATCGCCGCCGAGGATGCGGCCGTCCATCAGCAGCATGACGCCGGAGAGTCCGGCATCAACGCCGTCGAGTGCGCGCAGATGAATTGCATAGAGCCCGTTCACGACCCCGCCCGGACCGATCGTCCCCTGCGGCGGCAGCCCATCGTCATCGAGCCGCGTGAGATTGGCCCAGAAACCGGCGCCCGGCATCGTGTCCGCGCTGCCCGCGAGGCGGATCTGGTTGCCGACGAGCCGCCCGCGCGCGCCGATCGAGGCGACGTCAGCCCCCATCAGCGGCTTGTAGTTGGGATCGTCGTTGTGCCGTTCGGTGATGACTTCGGCGATGATCTCGCCGTCGCGCTCGACATAGCTTCCGAGATGCGCGAAGGCCGAATTGCCGCCCAGCAGCTTGCCGTCATGCATGCACATGATGCTGCGGCCGAAGGCATCGTTGACGCCGTATTCAACCTTGTAGAGCCCGTCCAGCAACGCAATTGACCCGGAATATCAGAAGGAAAGCACGCGCTACCTAGCACCGCCATCGCATCAAGGCCATCGGGCTTTTTCGCGCAGGGCCATTCGCGAAGCCAAACCTGCCATGATGCCATCATGCGCCTGTTTTGCCCGACGGCGCAAGCGATTTCGGCAATTCCGCAAATATGAAGATTTGGACGCCATTTGCAGTGCTGTGATTTCAAGCACTTGGCTACTGTGCATGGGGTTGTTTTTCGAGTTTTTTGTTTGGCCGGTGGCGAACGGCCTTCCTCAGGCGCTAATGACGCTTGAAATACTGCACCTCGCGCTCATGCTTCTCGGCCGCCGCGCGGCTCCTGAACGTGCCGAGGTTGCGGCGCTTGCCGGTCCTGGGATTCACCTTGCGCAAATAGAGCCGATATTCGCCGGATGCGAGCTTGCGGATCATGGTTGCGCCTCCTGTCAGGTTTCGCACTCAACCCGCTCCGCGCAAGGTCCGTTCCCTCAAGGCCTTGTGGTTGGCGCGAACTGCTGATTGGCGAAGGGCTTCTGGTCCAAGGGAACCTTCATGACGACGAAGCTGCGCTTCAGCGACCGGTGGCACGCGTTGCAGCCTTCGGTCAGCTCGTCCAGCCCTTTTGCGAATTTGCGGCTGTCCTTCGCATCGATGGCATCGGACATCGATTGCAGCGACGGCTCCAGCGTCGTGACATTGCCGACGGGAATGCCGGAGTAGAATACGGCGGCTTCGATCAGGCTCGCCTTGAGCTGGCGCAGCTCGTAGGCGGCAAGCTCCCAGTTCTGCGCCTTGCCGGCCATCCAGAGCTTGTGGTGGCGCGTCTGCGCGGCGCCCATGATGTCACCGAGACGGGGCACGTACTGATCCGCGGACGGCGATTTGAGATCCTGCGCCGCCACGGCGGTCGCCGCCCCCAGGCCGGCCAGCGCCAGCATCCAGCCTCGAACTCTCATCGCAAATCTCCATGTCGTTGGAGACGGAGTGTAGGCCGGTACGGATGCCGGGGGCCTTGCGCTCGATCAAGGCCCACGTCCGCTGTGGAATGCCTGCGGTCGCGCAGTATGCGCCTTCCCTGGAGACGACCTATCGCGACGCCCGCAACAATTTCGCCTACTACTACAAGTGAGCTACGGCATGATCTGGAAAAGTGCGCAGCGGTTTTCCGAAAAGATTACGCTCACAAGAAATTAAGCCCGTTCGTCGCGCTTTAGAAGCACAGCGTGGTGACGAGCTTGCCTTGCTTGTCCTTGATCGCATAGGGACAGCGCAGCCGCTCCAGCGCCTGCTTGGCATCCGCATCGCCGAGCGCTGCGGCGCGCTCGTAATAGGATTTCGCGGCGTCCTTGTCCTTTGGCCCGCCGCGGCCCTCCTGCGCGAAGGCGCCCATCCGCTCCAGCGCGCCGGGATGGTTTTGCGCCGCCGCCTTCTCGAACAGCGCGCGCGCCGCGGCGTCGTCCTTCGAACCGCCCGTGCCTTCGGAAAGCATCACGCCGAGCTGGTATTGCGCCTCCGCATTGGTCTCGGCGGCCTTGCCGAGCAAAGCGCGCGCCTGTGCGGGATCGGCCGGCGCGGCACCGCCGCTGTCGCCGAGCGCGGCGAGATTGCTGATGCCGCGGGGATTGCCGGCCTGCGCCGCCTTCTCGAACAATTTGCGCGCCTGCGCTTCATCCCTGGCGACGCCGGAGCCGGTGCCGTAGGCTACACCGAGCTCGACCATTGCCGCACTCGATCCCTTGTCGGCGGCCTTGCGCCAGGCAGCCATCGCTTCCGCCGTCTGCCGATTGGCCGCATAGGCGCGGCCGAGCGCGAACATCGCGCGCCGCGACGACGGCGCGGCCTGCTTGCAGAACTTGATGGCGGTCGCAACGTCGGAGGCCGCAATCTCCGTCACGCCCCTCATATCGGCCGGCTTGTCGGGATCGCTGGGATCGGCCGCAACCCGGTCGCACAGAACGAGATCGGCCGATTGCGCATGCGCCGACAACGGCACCGCAAGCGTGAGAAGGATGGCAACGAGGAAAGTCCGCATGGACGCCAAGTTGCGTCGTCGCTCCGGAAAATTCAAGGCTCGAGTCCCGATTGACGCAGCACGGGGACGACCTCGGGTGATGCCAGATAGCGCAGCAGCCGGTCCGCGGCGTCGGCGTGCTCGGCGTTTGTCATCCGGCCGGCGGAAAACACGGCCGGCGTTTGCAGATCGTGCGGAATCGGGCCGACCACCTCGATGCCTTCGACCTGCTTCAGTTCGCTGATCTGCTGCACGGCGAGGTCAGCCTCGCCGCTCACGAGCCGCTCTGCGGTAAAGCCCTGCTCGACGATGGTGGCTTTGGCGTTGATCTCTGCCGCGATCCCCATCCGCGCGATCAACCGGGCGAAATAGACCCCGCTCGCGCCCAGCCGCGAATAGGCGACGGACTGCGCCGCGAGCAGCGTGCTGCGCAGCGCGGATGCGGTGGCGATGTCGGGATGTGCTTGCCCTGACCGCACCGCGATGCCGACGAAGGAGCGCGCCAGATCGGCTGCGTTCCCTGCGACGACGCGACCCTCGCCGATCATCTCGTCGAGCCCTTCGCGGGTGAGGATCACGAGATCGGCGGGCTCGCCGTCGCGCAACCGTTTGAGCAGCGCCAGGGTCGGCGCGAAGTCGGCATCGACATGAATGCCGCTGGCGGTCTCGAAGGCGGAGGACAGGCTGCGCATCGCGCCCATCAGGCCGAGCGTCGAAAGCATGCGAATTGTTTCCATCAGCGATTCCCGTGGCGATCAGGAGCGGTGCATCAGCTTGAGCGCGGCGGTCAGGCGCAGGCTGCGCTTGCCGGCGAGCGCCGTTGCCTCCAGCACCGCCTCCTCGGCGTCATAAGTGCCGGAGAAGCCGATGCCGACCTCGTGGCCGCCGAAGATCGGATCGTCCTTGGCCGGCGTGTGCTCCTGGTTGAGGATCTGGCCCTTCCAGCGCCCGTTGGCGGCGGTGTAGCTGCCGAGATAATAGAACGATGCATCGCCGCCGAGGATGCGGCCCTTGTTGAGCAGCATCACGCCGGTGAGACCGCCGTCGACGCCATCGAGCATGCGCAGATGCACCGAGTAGAGCCCGTCGGCGATGCCGGCCTCGCCGACGCCGCCGGCGATCGGCATCTCGTCTTCGGTGATCGGCGTCATCAACGACTGAAAGGGTACGCCGGGCAGCTCCTTGAGCTCGCCCTTGAAGCGATAGAGATCGCCGTCGGCCCAGCCCTTGGCGAGCAAGGTCGCATCGTCCGTGCCCGCCATGGCGCGATAGGTCGGATCGGGGTTGTGGCGGACCGTGTGGATCACGATATCGACGCCGCCTTCGGTCTTCGCGTAGGTGCCGATATGGGCGAAGGCCGAATTGCCGCCGAGCATCTTGCCGTTGCCGGCATGCATCACGCTCCGGCCGACGGCGTCGCCGAGCTGAAATCTCACCTTGTAGAAGCCTTCAAACACCAGCCGTCCCCGGCCCTGCGCGCAACCCAAGCGCACTCTATCTCGCTTTCGGCGGCGATGGAGAAGTTTCCCGCCATGATGTCCGAGGAGTCTCCGCAACGTTGTCATCAGAATGAAAAATCCGCCGAAGCCTTTCGGCTTCGGCGGATCGAAGTCCAACCCGGGCCAGCCCCCCAGCCCGGGCCGGGAGGATCTTAGGCGGCGGCCTTCTTGTCGGCCGGCACGGAGGCGATCGTCTTCAGGATCTGCGAAGCGATCTGGTATGGGTCGCCCTGCGAGTTCGGACGACGGTCTTCCAGATAGCCCTTGTAACCGTTGTTGACGAAGGAGTGCGGCACGCGGATCGAAGCACCGCGATCGGCAATGCCATAGCTGAACTTGTTCCAGGGCGCGGTCTCGTGCTTGCCGGTCAGACGCTTGTCGTTGTCCGGGCCGTAGACGGCGATGTGGTCCATCAGGTTCTTGTCGAAGGCCGCCATCAGCGCCTCGAAGTACTCCTTGCCGCCGACCGTACGCATGTACTCGGTCGAGAAGTTGGCGTGCATGCCGGAGCCGTTCCAGTCGGTGTCGCCGAGCGGCTTGCAGTGGAACTCGATGTCGATGCCGTACTTCTCGGTCAGGCGCAGCATCAGGTAGCGGGCCATCCACATTTCGTCAGCGGCCTTCTTGGAGCCTTTGCCGAAGATCTGGAATTCCCACTGGCCCTTCGCGACTTCCGCGTTGATGCCTTCATGGTTGATGCCGGCGGCCAGGCAGAGGTCGAGATGCTCTTCGACGATCTTGCGGGCGACGTCGCCGACGTTCGAGAAGCCGACGCCGGTGTAGTACGGACCCTGCGGGGCCGGATAGCCGGAGGCCGGGAAGCCGAGCGGACGGCCGTCCTTGTAGAAGAAGTATTCCTGCTCGAAGCCGAACCAGGCGCCGGCATCGTCGAGGATGGTGGCGCGCTTGTTGGTCGAGTGCGGGGTCTTGCCGTCGGGCATCATGACTTCGCACATCACGAGCACGCCGTTGGTGCGGGCGGCATCCGGGAACACCGCGACCGGCTTCAGCACGCAATCGGAGCTGTGGCCTTCAGCCTGCTGGGTGGAGGAGCCATCGAAGCCCCAGAGCGGAAGCTGCTCGAGCGTCGGGAACGACGCGAATTCCTTGATCTGAGTTTTGCCGCGCAAGTTCGGAGTCGGCGTATATCCGTCGAGCCAGATGTACTCGAGCTTATACTTGGTCATTGAGCCTCTCTGTAGATGATGCGAAAGGTGGGGGCCGCAGGCCCCCGCACGATTGTTTACCCGGCCAACATCGGCCGACCCTTTCCAAGCATTTAACGTGCCAAAAGGCCGCAGAGCGGGAGGTTTTCCACCGCGGCCGGCCTCCTGTCCCGCCCGGCGGATCGTCGACCGCGCCGTGCGTCATAGCGGCGCACCTTTGCGTGAAGCTGCACCGCAAAAATCCTGCGGAAAACGCCCGATTCTGGAGCAGGCAGGCCCGGGCCTGAGGTTGCCGACTAAACGCGCATCAACGTCCGGCAATATTCGCCAAGTCTGTGCCCCGTCGCCCGCAACCTTCGCAATGGCCCACGCGTTAGCCACCCGACCGCTGCCTTGGAGGAAGCAGAATGCACCGTGCCTACAAAATAGGCCAATGCTGATTTCCTTTTCAGCACTTTGCATTTGGGAATGCACGGCCGATATGGGGATTCCAGTAACCACAAGCCAACGAGTCGGGCGCACCATGGAGGCCAGCGCTGCGATCTCGGGAGATACCGCAATGATGAACAATGGACTGAGTCACGGATCTGCACAGATCTACCAATTCCCTGTCGGGGGCCGCTCCGCTCTCGGGGGACGCCGCAACGGTGAGACCCGCCTTCCCGCCAACCACGCCTCGCTCCCGGCGAACGAGACGATTTGCAGCGGCAGCTGGTACCATCAGGAAGCAATCGATGAAGCCAAGCCGAAATGGGATCGCTGATGCCTGCGTTCGGTTCGATACCGCCGCGCCCTCTCAAGCGTCCGGCGTCAGTTTGAAAAAGGGTCGAAACAACGAAGTTTCGGCCCTTTTTGATTTTTGTGGAAATGCCGCCGTTCAGATCCCCGCGCAGGCCGTGACCGGCCGCTTCAGATGCTTGACCGTGGTGCTGCCGGTCTTGCCGATTACAAGCGTGATGCCCGCCCCCGAATAGCGGGCGCCCGAGACCGTCAGCCGCTTGGCGAGCGTAACAGGCTCGCCGTCGATCTGGAGGAAGGCGCGCTTGTCGGCGTCATAAAACCCAACGATGAACTGCGTACCATCGGCGCAGTGGTAGGTCCGGAACGTCTGCGCATCGGCCTGCCGCGCTCCGATCATTCCGCCCGCCAGCATGGCGACCGTCAAAAGAATGGCCTTGTGCCGGCCCATGATCGCCCCCTGTAATAGATTCAAGGACGCCCGTTGTGCGTCCAATGGAACCATAACCCAAACTGATCTCATGCAAGACAAGTCCCTGCAAGACTCCTCCGGACAAGACTCCTCGGTACAGGGCTCCCCTGCCCGCCATCTCGCCCTGCAAGGCGCCAGCAATTTTCGCGACCTCGGCGGCTATCCGACCGCAGATGGCCGGACCACGCGCTGGCGGCACATCTTCCGCTCCAACCATCTCGGCCAGCTCACTGCTGCCGATGTCGAGATCGTCCGCGCGCTGGGTGTGCGCAGCGCCTTCGATTTTCGCGGCGTCGAGGAGCGCGCGGCGGGCGTCTGCGTGATCAACGAGATCGCCGTGCATTCGCTGCCGATCGAGCCGACGGTCGTGGCTGCGCTGCGCGCCGAGCTCGCCAGAGGCAGGCTGACCGCGCCGGTCGCGCTCGAACTCATGCGCGAATCCTATCGCAACTATGTCCGCCACAACACGGCCAGTTTCCGCAACCTGTTCGGTCATCTCCTGGAGGACCGCGCGCCGCTCGTCATTCACTGCACCGCCGGCAAGGACCGCACCGGCTTTGCCAGCGCGCTGATCCTGCATGCGCTCGGCGTGCCGGATGACGTCATTGCCGAGGACTATCTGCTGACCAACCAGCACTACAAGCGCGACGCGACGGCGGCCACCGATCTGCCCGAGGACGTACGCAATGCCATCGGTAGCGTAGAGGCGTCGTACCTTGCCGCAGCTTTCGAAGCTGTCGGCGCCGAATATGGCGATCTCGAAACCTATTTGCGGGACGGGCTCAAGCTCGGCGCGGCCGAGCGGACGGCGCTCAAGGAACGCTATCTCACGTCGTAATCAGGCACGGGCATCTCTGTGTTGCACCCGTCGCCGTTAGGATCGCCGAACGCAGAGCCCGCGCGACTTGCATGGTGCTCCAGTCGCTCTGGTGCAGCTTCAACTCGTCGTCCGGCGCGAGCAGTTGCTCGAGCGAGGCGTTGTTGTGCTCGTTCCAGTGCCGCATCAGGGCCCAGCGCTGGAACAAATTGACTTTGGCATCTTGCGCGGCGGCCCGGATCGCCGAGACCATCTTCTCCGAGAGCTTGGCATTGTCGCCGAGCATGGCCGTGACGTATTGCGGGTTGATGAGAATGACATCTGTGGCCGGATGATCGCGCAGGCGGGCCAATCCCTCGGCGATCTTAGCCAACACCTCATCGAAGTCGAATTCGTTGCTGCGAAACACGGCGTTGGTTCCGACCTGCCAGAGCACCAGCGAAGGATTGTCGGCAAAGATGTCATCGTTGAACCGAGCCACTTCTTGCGGCGCCTCTTCGCCGCCCTTGCCACGGTTGAGCACATCTATCCGGATGTCCCGATGGGGATCGTCATCCTTGTAGTGCTTTCTCAAATACAGCTCGAGCCGCGCTGGATATGCAACCACGTTGCCAAGTCCGGCCGTCGAGGACGACCCCATCGCCACGATGCGCACGGGCCCCCTTCCGCCCAATGCTTTCCTGAAGTTCGGCAGCGGATACTGCAAGTCAACGATCGCAGCAGGAAACTCAAGGGTCGGCAAATTGTCGCCCATGAAACAGCCTCCTCCACTATCTGAAGTTGCGTCTATAGCCCAATTTGGAACCGGCCGCCATTGCAAGTCCAATGCGGGCCGCGCAATAGTCCGGCCCATTGATGGACGGAGAGTCTCGTGCAGGGAAAAGTCATTGTGGTGACCGGCGCACTCGGCGCACTTGGAAAAGTCGTCGCCGAGACCGCGCAGTCGCGCGGCGCGCGCGTGGCCGGCATCGACCATGCGCCATCGCAAATCTCCGCGACGCCTGAGCGCATCGAGATCGGCGGCGTCGATTTGTCCGACGCAGCACAAGCAAAGACGGCGGTCGAGGCGGCGGCAAGACACTTTGGCAAGCTCGATGGGCTGATCAACATCGCCGGCGGCTTCGCCTTCGAGACCGTGGGCGACGGCGACATCAAGACATGGCAGCGCATGCATGCGCTCAACCTGCTGACGGCGCTCAACGCCTCGCACGCGGCGCTGCCGCATCTGGCCGCGTCCAAGGCCGGCCGCATCGTCAATATCGGCGCCATGGGCGCGCTTCAGGCCGGCTCCGGCATGGGCCCCTATTCAGCGTCGAAAGCCGGCGTCCATCGCCTCACCGAGGCGTTGGCAAGCGAGTGGAAAGGCAAGGTGACCGTGAACGCGGTGCTGCCCTCGATCATCGACACCAGGGCCAACCGCGCCGACATGCCAGAAGCCGACTTTGCCAAATGGGTGAGACCGCAGGAGCTCGCCGAAGTCATCCTGTTCCTCGCCAGCGACGCCGCGAGCGGCGTCACCGGCGCGCTGATCCCGGTCGGCGGGCGGGTGTAATCAATCCGGCACCAGGAGCCGGAGATTGCCTTTGAAACGGATGCTCTGTTTGCCGGCGAGCGCGATGCCCTCGCCGTACGCGGTCTCGTCATTATAGGTACCGCTGAAGCCGATGGTCACGACCTTGCGGCCCCACACCGGGCGCTCGTCGAACGAAGGGGAATGTTCCTCGTTGGTCAGCTCGCCCTTCCACTTGCCGTCGGCCGAGGTGTAGCTGCCGTAGGCGAAGAAGAACGAATCCCCTCCCCGCATGCTGCCGTCGCGCATCACCATGACGCCCTGGTTGCCGCCCTGGACGGCATCCAACATTTCGATGCGGATATGATAGAGCCCATTCCTGATGGTCATCTTCGTGAACCGCCCGATTATCCCACCCTCAGGATAGCCGGATCATCTGTTCCCGATCAAATGGCGCAGAGCTCTAAGTCCATTCCGGGGCTAAACTGCCGCAGACTGATTCTCGGACGTGACACTCGGAAGCTTCCTTTGGAAACCACGCTCTACCTGCCTGTCAAACGCTTCCTCGAAGAGCTCGGCTTCACGGTCAAGGGCGAGATCGGCGGCTGCGATCTCGTGGGTCTCAGCGCCGGCGATCCGCCGGTGGTGGTGATCGGCGAGCTCAAGCTGACCTTCAATCTCGAGCTGATCCTTCAGGCGGTCGATCGTGCACCGGCCGGCGACGAGGTCTGGATTGCCGCAAAGATGTCAGTGCGCGGCAAGGGTCGTGAGACCGACGCGCGCTATCGCAATCTCTGTCGCCGCCTCGGCTTCGGCATGCTCGGGGTGACCGACCGCGGTCAGGTCGAAGTACTGGTGAAGCCGCCGACGGCAGCACCACGCCGCGAGCCGAAGGTCCGTTCGCGCCTCGTCGCAGAGCATCAGCGCCGCCAGGGCGATCCGGTGCTGGGCGGCAGCACGCGCGCGCCGATCATGACGGCCTATCGGCAGCAGGCGCTGGCCTGCGCCTCGGAGCTTGCAGCAGGCCCGCGGAAGGTGAGCGAATTGCGCCAACGCTGTCCGGATGCCGGCAAGATCATGCTTAACAATGTGTATGGCTGGTTCGAACGCACCGAGCGGGGAATCTACGGGCTGACGGAAGCGGGCCACGCGGCGCTGAAACGCTGGCCACAGCAGCGGGTTGCGGATGTTGCCGGTGTCGCGTCACCACCCTGACACCCAACCGGTGCATAGCTGAGATGCCACATCTTTTTCATATTGCAATGCAACATAGACGGCACTAGGTATCCCGGCATCGAAACGAGGCCGTTATGAACGCAGACTGGAATACCAAATATGGCACGCGGCGCGTGCGCCACGATCCGCCGACCCTGGACGAGGCGATCTTCGCCGCCGTCGGCATCACCGATGATCAGGAGCAGCAGGCCGAGATCGCCGCAGCCCTGATGGGCATGCCGCTCGATGTCGTCCAGGCCGAGGTCAAGAAACAGGTTCGCACCAACAGCCGCATCACCTCGACCCGCGTGATCGCCGGCGAACAGGGCGCGCAGCGCTCGGTGGTGGTCGAACGCCGTGTCGTGCGCCGCTTCGGCAACGACAAGCGCACCGGCACCTGACAGCCTAGTTCCCTACATCCAATACAAAAGCGGACCGGTTTTGCCGGTCCGCTCTTTTGATTCCAGACGGCTTTTTCAGGTCAGGCGGCGCGATTGCCATAGATGCTGGAGATGATCTTCCAGCAGGTCGAGTTGAAGCTGATGAGAGCGCGGCCGGCCGTGAATGGTGAGGCCGCGAGATCAGCGAGCTCGTCCTCGGGCGCCCTGGCGAGATCGATCGTACCGGTCGATTCGCCATGACGGAATTGCAGATGCGCCCCGAACTTCCTGGCGAGCGCCCGCATCGCGTGATTCTCGGCGCCGGTGGTAATGCGCAGGCGCTTGTAGCCTTTCCAGCGCGCTTCCGCGATCAGGCGGCTGAACAGCACGGTGCCGACGTTCTGGCGCCGCGCCGAGGCTTCCACGCTGAAGGCGACCTCGGGCAGCGAATCGTCCTCGGGCGGATGCAGCTCGGCCGCACCGCGGACCACGCCATCTACGATATAGGCGACGATCACGGTGCCGTCCTCGGCACAGCGGGCGGCGTAACGCTCGATAAAACTGTCGTCGAGAAAACCGTTGAAGCGATCGTGCCGGCTTTCGGCATCGAGCCTCAGCAGATGATCGCGCAAGAGCGGCAATTCTTCCTGCTGGCTCAAGGTGCGCACGTAGCCCTGAACGGACTTCGGGCGGCTGGTTACTTCAAGTCCAAAATCTGCTGCGAGTGACAAGTCAAAACTCCTCTTGGTATCCCTCGAGGAGGCGTTCGAATCCCTAGGCCTCCAATATTGTGCATCGCAACAAACTTTTCAAGACGGGAACCTGCCCAAGTTTCGGGCATTGGAGGCGACTAATTCGTTAATAAAATCAAGCCCCCGTATTCATACGAGGACCAGCTGGGTTTGCGTCACCACGGCGATCAGCTTGCCGTCCTCGGTCTCCAGCCGGGTGGTCCAGACCTGGGTGCGCCGGCCTCTGTGGATTGGGGTAGCGGTCGCGATCACCGTGGTTCCCTCCTTGGCCCCGCCGATGAAGTTGGTCTTGCTCTCGAGCGTGGTCGTGCCCTTGGCGTCCTCCGGCAGATTGATCACGGTGGCCGCCGCGCCGACGGAATCGGCCAGCGCCATCACCGCGCCTCCGTGAATCGTGTGATGAAGCGTGCAGAGATCGGGCCTGACCATCATCCGCGCCACCACGCGATCCTTCCCGGCTTCGACGAACTCGACGCCCTTGAGTTCGGCAAACGGCATCTTCATCGCTTTAAGTTTCTCGAGCGGCGTCATCAGATCTCCTCCCAAATCATTCTGCTCACAGGGTGAATTGCTCCGCGCGGCAAAGCAATGACGTCCGAGGTCGTCATTGCGAGCGCAGCGACGCAATCCAGAATCTTTCCGCGAATACATTTCTGGATTGCTTCGCTGCGCTCGCAATGACGGGGAGACAGCCTTCGTACCTCACGTCACCGCATTCACCACCTGATACTCCGGCCGCCGCCACACCTCGCCCGCAATCACCTCCTCGATGATCTCGGCTGCCTTCATCACCTCGGTCTCGCCGATATACAGCGGCGTGATGCCAAACCTCATGATGTCAGGCGCGCGGAAATCCCCGACGACGCCACGGGCGATGAGGGCCTGCATTGCGGCGTAGCCGCCGCCGAAGGCGAAGGAGACCTGAGAGCCGCGGCGCTCATGCGTGCGCGGCGTAACAAGCTTCAAGGACGGACAGCGGCGTTCCACCTCGGCAATCAGGAGATCGCCAAGCGCCAGCGAGCGGGCCCGGACCTCCGCGATATCAACTTGGTCCCAGATGTCGAGCGAGGCCTCCAGCGCCGCCATTGCCAACACCGGCGGTGTTCCGACGCGCATGCGCTCGACGCCGCCGGCGGCCGCATAGGCAAGCTCGAACGCGAACGGCTTTGCGTGCCCCATCCACCCCGACAAAGCGGCGCGCACGCTGTCGGCGTGGCGTGGCGCGACGTAGAGGAAGGCCGGCGCGCCGGGGCCGGCGTTGATGTATTTGTAGGTGCATCCGGCGGCAAAATCAGCGCCGGTGCCTGCAAGGTCAACCGGCAGCGCGCCGGCCGAATGCGCGAGGTCCCAGACCGTGACGATGCCGAGCGCATGCGCTCTTGCAGTCAGCTTCGCCATGTCGTGGCGCCGTCCGGTGCGGTAATCGACCTCGGTGATATAGAGCACCGCGATCTCCTCCGACAACGAAGCCTCGATCTCCTCCGGCACCACCAGGCGCAATTGATGCCCACGGCCAAGGGTCGCGATCAGGCCTTCGGCCATGTAGAGATCGGTCGGAAAGTTGCCGGTGTCCGACAGGACGACCTTGCGCGATCCGTTCATGTCGAGCGCGGCGGCGAGCGCCTGATAGACCTTGAGCGACAGCGTATCTCCGACCATGACGGAGCCGGCTTCCGCACCGATCAGTCGCGCGATGCGATCGCCGACATGGCGCGGCTGGGCATACCAGCCCGCCGTATTCCAGGCGCGGATCAATTCATCGCCCCACTCGGCGGTGATGACGCGGCTGACGCGCTCGGCAACGCCAAGCGGCAACGCGCCGAGCGAATTGCCGTCGAGATAGATCACACCGTCCGGCATATGGAATAGCGCTTTGGTGTCGTCGTAGACGCGAAGCTTGGTCATGAAAATCTCTACAGGATCGTGCGCACGCGCCAGAGTTCAGGAAACAGCTCGACCTCCAGCATGCGCTTGAGGTAGCTGACGCCGCCGGTGCCGCCGGTGCCGCGCTTGAAGCCGATGACGCGCTCGACCGTCGTCACATGGTTGAAGCGCCAGCGCCGGAAATAATCCTCGAAATCGACCAGCTTCTCGGCGAGTTCATAGAGCATCCAGTGCGTTTCCGGCGCTTCGTAGACGATACGCCAAGCCTGCAGCACACCTTCATTGAAGCTATGAGTCTCGCGAACATCGCGCGCCAGCACGGCCGCGGGCATCTTGAGCCCGTTGCGGTCGGCGAGCCGGAGCACCTCGTCATAGAGGCTCGGCGTTGCGAGCTCGGCTTCGAGCAGCTGCGTGGTTTCCAGATCGTGCGCGTGCGGCTTGAGCATGGCATGGTTGCGATTGCCGAGCAGGAATTCGATGAGCCGGTATTGCCGCGACTGGAAGCCCGAGGACTGGCCAAGCTGCGAGCGGAAGCGCGTATACTCGCTGGGCGTCATGGTGCGCAGAACGTCCCAGGCGCCGTTGAGCTGCTCGAAGATGCGCGACATCCGTGCCAACATCTTCATCGCAGGCTGCACCTCATCCTTTGCGATCGAACGGCGTGCGGCGCTGAGCTCGTGGATGGCGAGCCGCATCCACAGCTCGGTGGTCTGATGCTGGATGATGAACAGCATCTCGTCATGCGCTTCCGACAGCGGATGCTGCGCGCCGAGGATCGCGTCCAGCGCCAGATAGTTGCCATAGGACATCCGCCGGGCGAAATCGGTCTCGGCGCCTTCGCTTGCGGGATCGTATTGGCTGGACGTCATGGCAGGCCCTTTCGATCGATTTTTGAGGCCTCGTCAGTCGAGGCCGATCAGGCGCGCGGTAATTGGCGAGGAGGGGTCCTTGAGGGCGTCGATCACGGTGAAATGGTTCAGCCCGGGATCGACGACAAGACGCGTCGGCACGTCGAATCCAGTCCAGACATTGGCCATCAGATCGGACTGGCGGATGAATTCGGGCCGCTCGTTGCCCCCGACCCAGGCGGTCACCGGCGAAGCCCCGCGCGGCAGATGCAGCGCCGCGCTTTCCAGCGTCGCCTCCTCCATCGTCATGCGCAGGGTGTCGTTCATCCTGGTCTTGAGCAGTGGACGCAGATCATGCAGGCCGCTGATCGAAAGCGTGCCGGCGACGCGGTTGTAGACGGCGGGCTCCAGCCGGCTGTCGTCGCACAGCATGCGCGTGACGAGATGACCGCCCGCGGAATGGCCGGCGAGCCGGATCGGACCCGCGACGAGCGAGGCCGCCTTGGCGGTCGCTGTGGTGATTTCCGCCGTAATGTCGGAGATGCGCGCGGCCGGCGTCAGCGTGTAGCTTGGCAGTGCCACGGTCCAGCCATGATGACGCGCGCCTTCGGCGAGATCAGTCCATGCCGATTTGTCGAAGCGCATCCAATAGCCGCCGTGGACGAACACGACGAGGCCCTTGCTGTCGCCGTCGGGCAGGACGAGGTCGAGCCGCTGGCGCTCGCTGGTGCCGTAGGCGATGTCAGCGCGAAACTCCTTCAGCCCGGCGCGATAAGCCGCCGCCCGCTCCGCCCACAGCGCCGGTATCTTGTCCGAGCCCGGGATATGGGCCGAATTGGCGTAAGCGTCATCCCAATCGCGCATCGTGACTTCCTCGACGGACTCAAGGCCTTGTGGACCTGGCGCCAGTCTGCCACCAGCGCGGGCGGCATCCTAGTCTTTAGTTTAAGCTTAAAGGATTTTGGAACGCCGGTGGATTGGGCAGCCCCCGTCATTGCGAGCGCAGCGACTTGTCCGCCGAAGCTTCAGCGAAGGCGGAAGCAATCCAGTCTGCCTCCGCGGTGGCAGTCTGGATTGCTTCGTCGCAAGGGCTCCTCGCAATGACGGCGGAAGGCCCCTACCCCTTCTCCACCCCGCACCAATTCGCGATGAATAGCGCCATTGCCTTGGTCGTCTTCTTCAGCGAGTCCAGATCGACATATTCATTGAAGCCGTGCATCTCGCCGCCGCTCGCGCCGAAGCAGAGGCTCGGGATGCCGTGATTGAGGCCGTAAAAGCGGGTGTCGGTGAGCGCGGTGAAGACGAGATCTTCGACTGCGCCGCCATAGACGGTGTTGAAGGCCTTGCCGAACGCCGCCTCAGGCGCGACGGCGTCGGTCAGCTCATAGCCTTCCGACAAAAAGCCCGACCATTCGACCTCCGGGGGATTATTGGCGAGGAAGCGGTGGTTGCGCGCGGCAGCCGCAACGCAGGCCATGATCTCCTTCTGGTGATCGGCGATCGACCAGCCCGGCAACACGGCAATCCGGCAATCGACGTCGCACCAGGCCGGCACGCTGGAGGCCCAGTCGCCGCCCTTGATGATGCCGGGGTTGAAGTTGATGGGATGGTTCAGCGTCTTGAAGTGACGATCGGCTTTCGCGCGCTCGTTCCACTCGATCTCGAGTTTTTGCAGCGCCTGGATCAAATGATAGGCCGCCATGATTGCGTTCGCGCCGGAGCCGGCGAAGGCGACATGGGTCGGATGGCCCTTCACGCGTAGGCGGAACCAGATCACGCCCACCTGCGAGCGCACCATCTTGCCGCCGGTCGGCTCTGGGATGAAGCAGGCATCGGCACGATAGCCGCGTTGAAGCGTCGAGAGTGCGCCGACGCCGGTGCTCTCCTCCTCGATCACCGACTGGAAGTGAATCCGCGCCGTCGGCTTGAGGCCCGCGGCCCTGATCGCATCGAGCGCGGAGAGCGCTGCGATGGTGCCGGACTTCATGTCGCACGCACCGCGACCGAACATCTTGCCGTCCTTGATGATGGGCGAGAACGGCGGGGTGTCCCATAGTTCCAGCGGCCCGGCTGGTACGACGTCGCAGTGGCCCTGGAGGATCAGCGATTTGCCCGCCTCTGTTTCGGGCCGGTACGTCCCGACCACAGTGCGCGCCTTCGAAAAATCGTGCTCGATGGGTCCGAAGCCGCGCAGATCCTTGAGGTCGTCGACATTGATATGCCAGTCGTCGACCTCGTAGCCGCGCACGCGCAGGAGGTCACCGATCATGTCCTGGCATGGCCCCTCCGCCCCGCGGGTCGAGGGGATCGCGACGAAATCGCGGGTGGTCGCGAGCTGGGTTTCGAAGCCGGCATCGACGGCGTCAAGAATCCTCTGCTGCGTTTCGGCATTCATCAGGCAACTCCAATCGGGCATTGAGATCATCGATGGAGCGCAAGCTAACCGATTTCAGCCGTTCGGGTACTCTGCAAAATAAGCATCCCGCAATGCATCTTCGAGCAGCCGGCCTTCCGAATAGCCATTCAGTGTCGCCGGCCGGCGCACGCCGTCGAGCAGCCGCGGGCAAGGCTCCGGCGCGCCGAGCACGGTGCGTACCGGGATGCGCTCGGCATAGATCGGCAATTCATAGTCCTCGTCGTCGTCGGCGACACCCTTGGCGCGGATTTTCGCGGAGGCCTCCTCGATCTCCATCGCGATAAAGGAGGTCGCCTTGATCTCCTGCGTGTTGCTCGCCCGCAGGCTTGCGGTGCGATCGGGGAAGAAGCGGTCGACCATCGCGATGACGGCGCGCTCCTTCTCCTCGGGATCGGTGACGAGATAGGCGGTGCCGAATGCCATCACGGCGCGGTAGTCGGCCGAGTGATTGAATCCACAGCGCGCCAGCACCAGACTGTCGAGATGGGCGACCGTCAGGCACACACGCTCGCCCCGGGTCTGGTTGCGCAGCATGCGGCTGGCGCTCGAGCCGTGCCAATACAGCTTGGTCCCTTCGCGCCAGAAAAAGGTCGGCGTGCAATAGGGCTGGCCGTCGATCGCGTAGGAGACGTGGCAGAGCATCGAGGAATCCAGGATGCGATGAACGGTGTCGTGATCGTAGAAGCCGCGGTCGTGACGGCGCTTCACCTGGTTGCGCGCGGATGTCGGATAGGAATTTGGGTTCTCGGTCTGGCTCACGGCCGCTCCTGTCGGATTGCAACACTTCCAGAGCAGTTGTAGCCGTGGATTTGGTCTGCGATAGTGCCAATTCCATGCGAAAAATTCCGACCAATTCCACCCCCTCGCCCGCCAAGGCCGAGCTGCCGCTCGATCTCGCAGGCCCGCACATCACGGCTGGCGCCTCGTCGGCGCATCGGCTGTATCAGGCACTGTGCGAGATGATCGTCGGCGGTCTGGTGAAACCCGGCGAGCCGCTGCCGCCGTCGCGCACGCTGGCCAAACAAACCGGCTTTCGGCGCAATGCCGTCGTCACCGCCTATGAGCGGCTGATCGCCGACGGCTTTGCCGACGCCACCGTCGGCTCCGGCACGTTTGTCGCCGCGCGCATTCCCGCACGCGCGGCCGAGCTGAAGCGGCCGAAGATCAGCGTCGAAACGCCGGGGCAAGGCGCGTTTTCGCTCGGCTGCACCCATATCGACGCCCGCGCCGTGCAGCGTTTCCGGGCCTTTGTCGGCCGTCGCATGCGCGCCTTCGGCGCGGAGCATCTGCACTATGGCGATCCCCGCGGGAGCCGCGAGCTGCGTGTGGCGATCGCCGATCATCTGTTGTCAGCGCGGGGCCTGCGCTGCGATCCCGATCAGATCATGCTGACGTCAGGCACGCTGCACGCGCTGCGCATCGTGCTGAGCGCGATCCTGAAGCCGAACGACCAGGTCTGGTGCGAGGATCCAGGCTACCCCGCCGCGCGCAAAACCATCGCGCATTGCGGCTATCGTGCCGTGTCCGTGCCCGTCGACGCGCACGGCATGCGGATCGCCAGAGGCCGCGCAGCGGCGCCGTCCGCGCGCGCAGCCTATGTGACGCCATCGCACCAGTTTCCGCTGGGCGTGCAGATGTCGATGCCGCGGCGGCTCGAGCTGCTGGACTGGGCCAGGCAGGCCGGCGCCTTCGTGCTGGAAGACGATTACGACAGCGAATTCCGTTATGACGGCGCGCCGCTGATGTCGCTGGCCGGCATCGATCACCTCCAGCGCGTGATCTACATGGGCACGTTCGCCAAGACGCTGTTTCCGGGCCTGCGCATCGGCTATTGCGCCCTGCCCGAGCGCTTGATTGCGGATGTCGCCGCGGGGCGGGCCGCGCTCGACCGCTTTCCCGGGACGCTGATGGAGGGTGCGGTGGCCGACATGCTGAATTCCGGCGCGTTCGCGGCGAACCTGAAGCGCGTGCGCAAGCTTTACCGCGAGGCGCGCGACGCGCTGGCCGGGACGCTCGAAGCCGCATCCGACGGCGTGCTGTCGGTGCCGGTCCCATCGCAGGGTCTGCATCTTGTCGCCCGGTTCGATCCCTCGGTCGATCCGCTCGTGGCGGCAGAAGCCAAGCAGGCCGCCCGCGCCGAAGGCTGGCTGTTGGCCGACACCTATTCACGCTCACGTCCACTGCCCGGCTTCGTGCTGGGATTTTCCGGCCACGCGGTTCCGAAGCTCGTGGCATCCGCCGAGCGGCTCGCGCGGGAATCGCGAGCGGCCTTGCGAGCGAGGCGCAAGCGGCCCGGCGGGCATGACCAACGTTCACTATGAGAATCGGCTACCGCTCCCTACATTGCGGCATCGATGCCGGGAGCTCACACCATGCTGCTACGCCGCGCGACTTGCCTCTCGCTCCTGATCTTCATCGCACTCGCCGCGACGGCGCGCGCAGGCACGGTCGGACGCGAGCAGGACATCGTCGATCTCAAGCTCGGCCAGCGCGTGCAAGTGGACGACGGAACCTGTCCCGCCGGACAAGTCAAGGAAGTGCGCGGCGCCAAGATGACCGACAAGGGCATCGCACGGACCAGCACCTGCGTGTCGCGGTTTGGTCCGAAATCAAAGCGATGAGCGCTACTTCGCCGGATCGAACATGCATTGCAGGGTCGGCTTGGCTATCTTGGTGAAGGTCGGGCCGATTTCGGTCTGCTTTGCGGCCGGCACCCAGTCGGTCTCGATCGTCGGCACCCCGGTCTCGCTGATGCCGCGCAGCAGGGCCTCGCGGAGATCGCGATCCTCGACGACGGCGGCGGCATGATCGTGCAGGCAGCCGCAGACCTCTTCCGGATGCTCCCACCGTCCGAGCATGCGCGGCGCGCATTGCCTCACGAACTCGGTACGGGGATCGGGTAATCTGGAGAGAGAGCGCACCTGCGCCTGAACGGCACTGATCGTCAGAAGGGATATGAACGCCGCAGCAAAAGTACGAACAATCATGATGGCCTTTATCGGCTGATTTTTCTTGTTGGCGATCAGAAGCGCGCGGCAACCACGATCGGCTGCTGCGCCGGGGCCATGATCGGCGAGCCGCTATACTGGAAAGTGCCGATGCCCGGGACATTGCCGTCCGGCGAGCCTGCGAACGAGGAGCCGGCAAGCACGAAACCGAAAGCAAGGATGAGGCTGAGCGTGCGCATGGACTTCTCTCCGAATTCGGTGGCCGGCGTGCGCCGTCGTCGTTGTGATGTTGATAACCATGGGCGGTTTCGCGCGTGATGCGCCAAAGCCGGAAAATGGTTTCATCTCCGTGAGAATTGTTTCGTCCCGCTCGCGGCGACGACACATTCGACGGAAAATCTCAATCTTTTCAGATGGGTCGTGCGGCAGCCCAATGTGGCCTGACAGGCTCCGGACGAGCTCGGATGCGCGCCGGAACGCTGGCGTCGCCATGATCCCGCCTCACACCCTTCACATGCGTTTTACGTTTTTCTGCTGAAGAGAAGCCGAACGAAGGCTGGGTCCTGTCGAACCGGGGGCGCTTCGACTGCGACCCAAGCTATCGAGACCGAGGACGCCCGGGGATCGCCGAGCGCGTTCATGTGAGGAACGGCCACCATGACGGCGCAAGTTCGCGCAACGACGCGCGATGCGGACCGACGAACGGACCGCCGGGAGCAACAGCCTGTTCGCAGCAGCGCCAATTCGCCTGGCGAAATGGCGCTGCAATCGAGCCGTGGGTTTGAGGCCACGCCGCAGTCATTCGTGCGGCTGACCGGCTCGCATCTTGCAAAACCGCGCGCCAACCGCGCTGACATCACCGAGTGAACGCAAGCGCGTCACTGAGTGAACGCAAGAGCGTCACTGGGTGAAGAACTCTCCGCACTTCTGGACGTTCGCGTCCGCCGGTCCCCACGGCATGACCGGCACGGTCGAGGTCGAGTTCTTCGGCGAACCCTCGATCAGCCTGTCCGAATAGACCATGTAGACCAGCACGTTGCGCTTGGCGTCACAGCCGCGCACGATCTGCATCTTCTTGAAGAACAGCGAGCGGCGCTGGCGGAACATGTCGTCGCCCTGCTCCATCTTGTTCTTGAATTTGATCGGGCCCACCTGACGGCAGGCGAGCGAAATGTCCGAGACCTCCTCGGCAAGGCCCAGCCAGCCCTTGAAGCCGCCCTTCTCCGGCACCGTGAAATGACAGGCCACGCCCTCGACTTCAGGATCGTCGAGGCCGTAGGTCGCAAGCTTGTCGTTTGGGCTCATCCATTTGAACACGGTCGAGCGGCGGAAGATCAGATCCGGCTCGTCCGCTGCGAAGGCGGACGCTGCCGGCACGGTCAGCGCCAGGAGGAATAAAGCGAGGCCTTTCAAGCGGATGCTGGAAAGACTGGGGAAACGAGATGACATGAAGTTCTCCGGTAACAAGTCCAGGCAATGTAGGCATCGGTTGACCGATCAGGAAGACGACCGGGGAGCCGACACGGCCGCCGTTTACCGCTCCGTGAGGCTTTTTTGCTACGGTTTGGACAAAAGTAGCTGATCGCAGAACCGCCGTGCTGGTGAACGCGTATCCCCTCTGAGAGACTAACATTTGATTTGGATTATGGATTCGATGATGAACAGCGTGAACGGGTCTGGTTTTTCTGCCAAGCCGGCGCGATTTTGGCAGGTCGCCATTTTGACGGCGGCGGGTGCGATCGGCACGGCGAGCCAGGCGGACGCAGCATTTTATTACTGGACGGATTATTCGGACGGGTCCTACGGGCGCCAGGAGCGCCACCCCGACGTCCCGCGCCAGAAGCCGCAGAAGCGCGCCACGGCCGGTAAGAAAGACCTTGTCGCCGAAAAAGAAGCCGGCACGAAACCGCAAGGTCCTCTCGTCATCGTCGTCTCGATCGACCGGCAGAAGGTCACGGTCTACGACACCAACGGCGTGTTCGCGGAATCCCCGGTGTCGACGGGCATGAAGGGCCATTCGACGCCGATGGGTGTGTTCAGCGTCATCCAGAAGCACAAATTCCACCACTCCAACATCTATAGCGGCGCGCCGATGCCGTACATGCAGCGGATCACGTGGTCGGGCGTCGCCATGCATGCGGGCGTGCTGCCGGGCTATCCGGCCTCGCACGGCTGCATCCGCATGCCGATGGCGTTCGCGGTGAAGATGTGGAACTGGACCAGGATGGGCGCGCGCGTGATCGTTTCGCCCGGTCAGATGTCGCCGCAGAACTTCTCACATCCGCTGCTTGCCTCGGTGCGCGTTCCGCCGCAACCCGCGGCCAGCCTCGAGCCGCAGACCAATGCCGGCGACAAGGCTGACAAGGGCACGGCCAATACCGCGGCCACCGAAGCAAAGCCGGTTGAAACGAAAACCGCCAGCGCCGACGGCGTGTTCGAGCTGCGCTCGTCGGTCGGCCACACCGTGATGTCGGACGTGACCACCGGATACGCTCCGGCCCGCGAGGACGCCGCAGCATCGGCCGACCAGACCGAGACAACGGCAAAGCCGGAGACCAAGACCGCCGAGGCGACGGACGCGGCCAAGCCCCAGGCCGGAGACGCCGTCCAGCCCGCGGACACTGAAGCGAAGCCTGTCGAGGCCGCGGAGACGCCGAAGTCGGAAACTGCCAAGCCTGAAACGGCCAAGTCTGAAACGGCCAAGTCTGAAACGGCCAAGTCCGAAACCGCGAAGTCCGAAACCGCGAAGACGTCCGATACGCCGGTCATGGCACCAGCGCAGGCGGCCACGCCCGACGTGAAGAAGGACGAGACCCGCGTTGCCGATCCGGCACCCGTGGCAAAACCTGAAGCGCCCAAGCGGGCGGGCCAGATCGCGGTCTTCATCAGCCGCAAGGATTCCAAGCTCTACGTGCGGCAGAACTTTGCGCCGCTGTTCGAGGTGCCTGTCACGATCGCTGCGAGTGATCGGCCGCTCGGCACCCATGTCTTCACCGCCGAAGTTGACAAGGCCGATTCCAATGCACTGCATTGGTCTGTTGTGTCATTGCCAGTATCCGTCCGCTCTGCCGCGCGCGAAGATAACGGCCGCATGACAAGCCGCCGGCGTGGCGCGGCCGTGATTCCCGTCGCTGCCAAGCCTGTGGTCACGCCGGACAGCCCGGCCGAGGCCCTCGACCGCGTCTCGATCGCGGCCGACACGATCGCGAAGATCAACGAAATGCTGACATCAGGCGGCTCGATCATCGTCTCTGACCAGGGCATCAACCAAGGCGAGACTGGCGAAGGCACCGATTTCATCGTCCGCCTGTACTAACGCGCTTCATCGCGGCAGATAACGCGGTGTTGACGAGGCCGCTCGCACCGGCGGAGTAAGATGCCTCCCAGATCATTTCGGGGGACGCCGTCATGATGAACCGCAGAACCATGCTCATCGCCGCCTTTGCAGGCACGCTGGCGCCGGCGACGCGTGCACGGGCGGATGGCGGCATGAGCCGAATCTCTGCCTTTGCCTTCTCTTTCCCGGCCTTGTCAGGCGACGACATCCGCCTTGCGGCCTTCACCGGCAAACCGCTGCTGGTGGTCAACACCGCTTCGCTGTGCGGTTACACGCCGCAATATGCCCGCCTGCAAGACATCTGGAGCGAGTTTCGCGAACGCGGCCTCACTGTCATTGGCGTGCCCTCCAACGACTTCGGCGGACAGGAGCCCGGCGGCACCAGCGAGATCTCGGAAACCGCCCACCACCTATACGGCGTTACCTTCCCGATGGCGGCCAAGGCCGTCGTGGTCGGTGCGAAGGCGCATCCGTTCTACAAATGGGCGGCAGAGGCGCGTCCGCGAGAAGTTCCGCGCTGGAACTTCCACAAATATCTGATCGGCCGCGACGGCTATATCGCCGATGTCTTTGCCTCCACGGTCGAGCCTGCCGATACGCGGATCAAGACGGCGATCGCCAAGGCGCTGGCCGACACTTGACGCCACGCGTTCCCAACCCGGTTGGGCACAATTGGGCTGGGGCGCCAAACAGCCGTTGCAATGGCGAGGGCCCACCATCTAGGCTAGGATCGTTAGGGGCAGGATGGTTTTGCCGGAGGCGAAAAGCCGCGGCGGAACAACGGGATCAATCTCGAGGACAACACCATGCGTGTGGCGGCAGGACTGATTTTAGCAAGCGCGATGTCTCTGGCGATGACGGGCGCGGCATGGTCGCAGACCCCGGCTGCAAAGCCCGCTGTTGCGACGCAGGCCGCACCGACGGCAACACCGGCTGCGGCTGCGCCCGCTGCGGCTCCGGCACCCGCTCCTGCAGCAGCCGCCGCGCCGGCGGGCTTCGTCAATCCTCCCCCGCCTAAACAGGCGCCGCAGCCCGCCCGCGCGGCCTGCAATACCCCCGGCGCACTCGGCGTCGCCCGCACGGTCGAGATCGACACCACGGGTGGTCCCGGCTTCGGCTTCGAGCATTTCAAGGAGCTCGACTTCCTGCGCGACAAGGAGGTGGTGCTGACTTTCGACGACGGCCCCTGGCCCAAGAACACGCCCGCGGTGCTGAAGGCGCTCGCCGACGAGTGCACCACCGGCATCTTCTTCTCCATCGGCAAGCACGCGACCTACGAGCCGGAGATCCTCAAGCAGGTCTACGCGGCCGGCCATACCGTGGGCACCCACACCTGGTCGCACGCCAACCTCAACAACAAGAAGCTCACGGAAGCGCAGCGCAAGGAGGAGATCGAGAAGGGCCTCTCCGCGGTGAAATGGGCGCTCGGCGGCATTTCGCCCTCGCCTTTCTTCCGCTTCCCGGCGCTCCAGCATCCGCCGGAGATGGTCACCTATCTCGGCAACCGCAACACGGCGATCTTCTCCTGCGACATCGACTCCTTCGACTTCAAGGCTTCGAAGCCCGAGAAGGTGATCGAGACCGTCATGAAGAAGCTCGAGAGCAAGGGCAAGGGCATCATCCTGATGCACGACTTCCAGAAGCACACTGCGGAAGCCCTGCCCGAATTGCTCAAGCGCCTGAAGGCCGGCGGTTACAAGGTGGTGGCGATGCGCGCCAAGTTCCCGGCCTCGACGCTGCCGGAATACGACCAGGAGCTGCTCAAGGACGTCAAGCTGCCGACGGTGAGCAACCGGCCGGTCAACAGCGTCGTGACGACGGTTTCCGAATAGCCGCGCCATTGTCCTTTCGGATCGAAGGCTACGTCATCGTTTCTGCCGACGGCATGCTCGCCGACGCCGATCATGTCATGCCTGACAGCCTAAAGTTCGAAGGCGACAAGCTGTTTTTCGAGCAGGCGCTCGATCGCGCCGCGCTGATCGTGCACGGCCGTCACTCGCACGAGCAGCAGCCGAATTCACCCAAGCGCAAGCGCCTGGTCCTGACCCGCAAGATCAAGGCTCTGACCGTCGATCCCGAAATGCCGAACGCGACCTTGTGGAATCCGGATCACGCCAGCTTCGAAGACGCCTGCGCGTTCGCCGATGTCGCCTCCGGCACCGTCGCAATCATCGGCGGGCCCGTCGTGTTCGACATGTTCATGCACCGCTACGACACGTTCTGGCTGTCGGAAGCCCCGCACCTGCGGCTGCCCGGCGGCGAAGGCTGTTTTGTCGAAGTACCGGAGCGCACGCCTCAGGAGGTGCTGGCCTCACACGGGATGAAGCCGGGCGCGCCGTATCTGCTCGACGCCGCGCATGACGTGACGGTGACGCCGTGGCGCAGGACGCAGGTGGTTTAAACCCTTACACGTCCCCGTAGGCCGCCTCGGCCGGACGCGTGGCGCGGCCATAGCCCATGATCATGAACAGCGCGCCGATGATCGACAGGTTCTTGAGCGCGTCGACCAGCATCTTGCCGTTGTCGGGCGGCACCTGATTCCAGAAGTCGTAGAACAGGAAGGTCGCGACCGCGAGATAGATGATCATCAGCATCGCGAAGAAGCGCGCGCCGAAATTCAGAGCGATCATCACCCCCGCGATGATCTCGAGCCCGCCGACCGCGATCGCCAGCAGTTGCGGCGTGGTCATGGCCGTCGCCGTCTCGATCTGCTTGGCGTAAGGCGCGATCATGTCGGGCACCACGACCTTGGCGGCGATGAAATCAACGGTCGCCTGCATGGCAAACAGTCTTGCCGCACCCGTGTAGATGAACAGCACGGCGAACAGGATCCGCCCGAAAGTCACGAACGCTGGCATGATCGGCCTCTTTGCTCAGGCATTTTGAAACCGGATTTTTGACGAAAGCACTCAGGGATTATGGAGAGTCATTCGCCGGTTTACAAACGGGGAAATCGCGAAGTGAAAGTAATTCAAAACTAGCACCAGGAGCCTCTTCCCCTCTCCCCTTGCGGGAGAGGGTGGCTCGCCGCGAAGCGGCGAGACGGGTGAGGGGTTTCTATCGGCAGGGACAACTCTCGAGATTCGTCGCGCGGAGAGAACCCCTCATCCGGCGCTTCGCGCCACCTTCTCCCGCAAGGGGAGAAGGGATTGCACCTCTCGCGCGGCCGCCCCTACGTAAACAACGTCGGCTGCTGCCGGGACGCGCGCTCCTGCGCTTCCACCACAGCGACCGCGGTCATGTTGAGGATGCCTCGCGCCGTCACCGACGGGGTGAGAATGTGGGCCGGGCGCGCCGGGCCGATCAGGATCGGACCGACGGGCAGCGCGTCCGCCAGCGACTTGATCATCTGGTAGGCGACGTTGGCGGTGTCGAGGCTTGGCATGATCATGATGTTGGCCTCGCCCTCGAGGTTGGAGTGCGGCAGCACCATTTTGCGCGCAGCGGCCGAGAGCGCGGTGTCGCCTTGCATCTCACCGTCGGCCTCGAGCTCCGGATGCTTCTCCTTCAGGAGCTGGGTCGCCCGGCGCATCTTGCGCGAGGATTCCGTGTCGTAGCTGCCGAAATCCGAATGCGAGACGAAGGCGATCTTCGGCTTGATGTTGAAGCGTTGGACGTGGACCGCCGCGAGCGAGGCGATCTCGGCGAGCTCTTCGGCGCTCGGATTGGGCCGCACCTGGGTGTCGGCGATGAAGAAGGCGCCCTTGCTCGTGATCAGCAGCGCCAGCGCCGCATAGTCGCTGATCCCCGGCGTGAAGCCGACGATCTCGCGGACATGGCGCAGATGGCTCATGTAGCGGCCCTCGACGCCGCAGAGCATGGCGTCCGCCTCGCCGCGCACCACCGCGAGCGCCGCGATGACGGTGTTGTTGGTGCGCACCACCGTGCGCGCCGCGTCCGGCGTGACGCCGCGGCGGCCGGCGACCTCGACATAGGATTGCACGTAGGAGCGGTAGCGCGGATCGTCCTCGGGATTGACGAGGTCGAAGTCCTTGCCGGCCTTGATCGACAGGCCGAAGCGCTTGATGCGCGCCTCGACCACCGACGGACGTCCGACCAGGATCGGCGTCGCCAGCTTTTCTTCCAGCACCACCTGGGTCGCGCGCAGCACGCGCTCGTCCTCGCCTTCGGCGTAAATCACCCGCACCGGCTGGGTCTTGGCCTTCGCGAACATCGGCTTCATGACGAGGCCGGAGCGGAACGCGAAGCGCTCGAGCAGCGCGGTGTACTCGTCGAAATTGGTGATGGGCCGGGTCGCAACGCCCGATTCCATCGCGGCCTTCGCCACCGCCGGCGCGATGCGCAGGATCAACCTCGGATCAAAAGGACTCGGGATCAGCGAGCCCGGGCCAAACCCTTGCGTCTCGCCGGTATCGAAGCCTTGCGCGACCGCATCGGACGGCGCCTCGCGCGCGAGCTGCGCGATGGCCTCGACGGCGGCGTGCTTCATCTCCTCGTTGATGGCGCTGGCGCCGACATCGAGCGCGCCGCGGAAGATGAAGGGAAAGCACAGGACGTTGTTGACCTGGTTCGGAAAATCGGAGCGGCCGGTGCAGATCATGGCGTCGGGACGCACCTTGCGCGCCTCCTCCGGCATGATCTCCGGCGTCGGATTCGCGAGCGCCATGATGAGCGGCTTGTCGCCCATCGCCTTGGCCATCTCGGGCTTGAGCACGCCCGGTGCGGAGAGGCCGATGAAGATGTCGGCGCCGCCGATGACGTCGGCGAGGGTGCGCTTGTCGGTCTTCTGCGCATAGACCGCCTTCCAACGGTCCATCGTGGTGTTGCGACCTTCGTGAACGAGGCCGTCGATGTCGCAGACCCAGATGTTCTTGCGCTGCGCGCCCATCGACACCAGCAGGTTCAGTGTCGCGAGCGCTGCGGCCCCTGCTCCCGATGCCACGATCTTGACGTCCGACAGGTTCTTGCCGTTCAGGCGCAGGCCATTGGTGATCGCGGCGGCGACGATGATCGCGGTGCCATGCTGGTCGTCATGGAAGACCGGGATCTTCATGCGCTCCTTGAGCTGCGCCTCGATCTCAAAGCATTCCGGTCCGCGGATGTCCTCGAGATTGATGCCGCCGAAGGTCGGCTCGAGCGCGGCCACCGTCTCGACCACGCGCTCGATGGTATCGGCCGCGATCTCGATGTCGAACACGTCGATACCGGCAAATTTCTTGAACAGGACCGCCTTGCCCTCCATCACCGGCTTCGAGGCCAGCGGACCGATATTGCCGAGGCCGAGCACGGCGGTGCCGTTCGAAACCACGGCGACCAGATTGGAGCGGATCGTCAGCGTCGCCGCTTCCGCCGGATTCTTGGCGATCTCCATGCAGGCGGCGGCGACGCCGGGAGAATAGGCCAGCGCGAGGTCACGCTGGTTGGCGAGCGGCTTGCTCGCCTGAATCTCGAGCTTTCCGGGGCGCGGCAGACGGTGATAGGCGAGCGCCGCCTGGTGGAGATCATCGGAATAAGACGACATGCGGTGTCTCGCCTCGCGTTACCGGCCTCAAACTACGTTGTCCTGACCGGCCCGCCTTCCGGTGGTATTTCCGGGTCATGGAAACGGGATGAAGCACGCCGGGCGCCCCGGTGGCAACATCCGATTGCGGCCCCATCAACAGGGCGCGCCGTCAAATATCTGATAGCGTTCACTTTCCCTGGACCGCGCATTGCTTTGCGAATATGGCAGGTTGCGTGCTGCAACGCGAGCAACTGGAGCCGGGAATGAAGAGAATCCTGATCGGCCTGATCGTGGTGGCCGCGGTGGCCGCCGGCGGATGGTTCGGCTTCAATCTCTACGTCCAGCATCGCACCACCTCCGAGGTGGAGGCCGCGTTCGAGCAAATCCGCAAGCAAGGCGGCAAGGCTAGTTACGGCAAGATCGCCTTCGATCTGCCCACGCGCACCCTCACGATCGAGGACATCGCGGTTACGCCCGGCAAGGAGCCGCAGGCGCAGATCAGGATCGCCGCGATCAAGGGCACGGGCGTTCGCCGGATCGACGAGACGAGGTTTTCGGCCGACGATATCGATATCACCGGGCTCGAGGTTGCGCTGGACCAGATCGGCGCTGCCAAGCTGAAGGTCGCGTACAAGATCCCGCAACTGGTCATGCGCGACTATGCCGGTCCTGTTCACGCGGGTCAGGTGCCGGCGGACGGCTCGCTGGTCGATGTGTACCGCTACGTGCTCGGCCAATATGCGAGTGTCGCTGCATCGTCGCTCACGGCCCCGACCCTCACGATCAGCTTCGATTCCGGCACCGCCGGCAGCGGCGAGGTCACCTATTCCGGACTGGCGATCCAGAACCTGAAGCACGGCAAGATCGACGCGATGAAGTCGGACCGCGCCGTGATCTCGGTCGACGTGAAGCAGCCCGGCAAACCGGACAAGCTGACTGGCGAATTGTCGAACATCATCGTCAACGATTTCGACGCGAGCGCGATCCTCGCCGCGCTCGATCCGCAGACGGCCAACGACGACAGCTACCGCCGGGTCTACCGGCAGGTCTCGACAGGCCCCTATGCGCTCAAATCGGCACAGGGACTGCGAGTGGATATCGACGGCTTCACCATGGAAGACATCGCCGTCCAGCCCTCGAAATTCCGGCTGGCCGAGATATTTGCTGCGCTGCCACGGGATCAATCGGCCCCGCCGACGCCGGCAGAGGCACGCGAGCTGCTGGAGAAGCTCGCCGGAGTCTATGAGGGTCTTCGCATCGGTAAGGCCGAAATCGGCAAGATGTCGGTCGGCACGCCGCAAGGAACGGCCACGGTTAATGCCATCCGATATCGCGACGGCGAGTTCGCGGTCGAAGGTGTCGACACGCCGTCTCCGCAGGGACAGTTCAAGATGGAGCGCTTCGCGCTGAAATCCTTCAGCACGGCGAATTTGATGCGCTGGGCAGCAAGCCTCACCACTCCCGGGCGGGCGCCCTCGCCGGATCAGATGCTCGGGCTGTTCGGCGTGCTCGCAGGCGCGGAGATCAAGGGCGTGACGGCGCCGTTCAAGACCACCAAGAAGCTGGTCATGATCCACACACTGAGCCTGGACTGGGGACAGCTGGTCGGCTCGATCCCGAGCAAGGCGCATGTGGTTGCCAAATTTGTGACGCCGGTCGATCCATCCGACCCAAAACAGATTCCATTGATTGCCAGCGGGATCGACAAGCTCGCGATCGACCTCGATCTCGGCGCTGCCTGGACCGAACAGTCCAACAGCTTCGCTCTGACGCCTGCGACCCTCGACATCGGAGGGATCGCAAGAGCGCAACTGCGTATCGCGCTCGGCAACGTATCACGCGAGGTGTTTTCGGCCGATCCAGCCCAGCTCATTGGCCAAGCGGCCCGGATCGAGGCGGGCACGCTCGAATTCTCATTGCGCGATAGCGGCGTCGTCGATCTCGTCGCGGCGCAGTTCGCGCGCATGCAGAATGTCAGCCGCGATACCGCACGCCAGGCGCTCGTCGAGAGCATCAGGGCTAAACGGGAGCAAGTTGCTTCCGTCAATCCGGATGCGAACGCGGCCGTGGACGCGATCGCCCGCTTCGTCGAGACGCCGGGCCAGACGCTTTCCATTAAGCTGTCCCCACGCGCCAAGGCACCACTGATGCAATTGATGCAGCTCTTGCAAACCGACCCACAGAGCGCGCTTGCGCAGTTCAGGATCGAGGCGTCGACGGGGCTGTAGTTTGATCTCGTGTCCCGGACGCGTCGCGGCATGCAATGACGCGACGCAGAGCCGGGATCCAGAAGCTTGCTGATCGCTGAGACTGGGCCCCGGCTCAGCAGCGCATCACTACGTGCTGCGCTGCGTCCGGGGCACCCGCTCACTTCTGCGGCAAATTCACCTTCACATGCAGCTCGCGGAGCTGCTTGGGGGTGGCGTCCGACGGCGCGCCCATCAGGAGGTCCATGGCCTGCTGGTTCATCGGGAACAGCGAGATCTCGCGCAGATTGTTGGTGCCGCACAACAGCATGACGATGCGGTCAACGCCGGCGGCCATGCCGCCATGCGGCGGCGCGCCGTACTGGAAGGCGCGGTACATGCCGCCGAAGCGATCGACGACTTCCTGCTCGCCATAGCCGGCGATCTCGAACGCCTTCACCATCGCTTCCGGCACGTGGTTGCGGATGCCGCCCGAGGCGATCTCGTAGCCGTTGCAGGTGATGTCGTACTGGAACGCCTTGATGGTCAGCGGGTCCTGGCCCTTCAAGGCATCGAGGCCACCCTGCGGCATCGAGAACGGGTTGTGCGAGAAGTCGACCTTCTTGTCCTCTTCGTTGTACTCGTACATCGGGAAGTCGACGATCCAGGCCAGCTCAAACCGCTCCTTGTCGGTGAGGTTCAACTCCTCGCCGACCTTGTTGCGGGCCAAGCCTGAGAACTTCCAGAACTTGTCGGGATCGCCGGCGACGAAGAAGGCGGCATCGCCTTCCTTCACGCCGATCTGCGCGCGGATCGCGGCGGTGCGCTCAGCACCGATGTTGTTGGCGAGCGGACCAGCACCTTCGCCGCCCTCGCGCCACATGATGTAGCCAAGGCCCGGCTGTCCCTCGCCCTGCGCCCATGAATTCATGCGGTCGCAGAAGGCGCGCGAGCCGCCGCCCGGCGCCGGGATCGCCCAAACCTGGTTCTTGGGGTCCTCCAACATGCGGGCGAACACCTTGAAGCCGGAGCCGCGGAAGTGTTCGGAGACGTCCTGCATCTCGATCGGGTTGCGCAGGTCCGGCTTGTCGGAGCCGTACTTGCGCAAGGCTTCCGCGAACGGAATCCGGCGCCAGCCCTTGGTCACCGGCTTGCCCTTGGCGAACTCCTCGAACACGCCGGTGATGACAGGCTCCATCGCGGCGAAGACATCTTCCTGCGTGACAAAGCTCATCTCGACGTCGAGCTGGTAAAACTCGCCCGGCAGGCGGTCGGCGCGCGGGTCCTCGTCGCGGAAGCAGGGCGCGATCTGGAAGTAGCGATCGAAGCCCGACATCATCAACAGCTGCTTATACTGCTGCGGCGCCTGCGGCAGCGCGTAGAACTTGCCGGGATGGATGCGCGACGGCACCAGGAAGTCGCGCGCGCCTTCCGGTGAGGACGCGGTCAGGATCGGGGTGTTGAACTCGAAGAAACCCTGCCCCTCCATGCGCCGGCGCATCGACTTGATGATTTCGACGCGCGTCATGATGTTCTGGTGCAGCTTCTCGCGACGCAGGTCGAGGAAGCGGTACTTGAGACGGATGTCTTCAGGATATTCCTGGTCGCCGAACACCGGCAGCGGCAAATCGCCCGCCGGGCCCAGCACTTCGATCTCGCTGACATAGATCTCGATCTTGCCGGTCGGCAAATCGTCATTGTCGGTGCCTTCGGGGCGGCGGCGGACCTTGCCGTCCATCTTGACCACGAATTCCGAACGCAGCTTCTCGGCCTGCGAGAACGCCGGCGAGTCCGGATCGACCACGCACTGGGTCAGGCCGTAATGGTCGCGCAGGTCGATGAACAGCACGCCGCCATGGTCGCGAACGCGATGGACCCAGCCTGAAAGGCGGACCGTCTCGCCGATGTTGCTCTCGCGGAGCGCGCCGCATGTATGTGACCGGTAGCGATGCATGGTCGTCCCAAATTCAATGTCGGAGGATCGAATCGATAGGGCGAATGGCCCTATGCGAAAGTTGCGGCAGGGTTTACCCGACGAGGCGGAGGGCGGCAACCAAGGGAACGGCCCGTTTTCGGCTGGAAGTGCCCATTTTTGCCCAATCCGGGCTCAAGCCTTTGCCATCAGGCGTTCCACGCCTATCTTGACGCCATGACAGTCCATTTCCCGTTCCAGAACTCCTATTCGGCGCTGCCGGACAGCTTTTTCGCCCGGGTCGCACCGACGCCGGTGGCGGCGCCCCGGCTGATCAAGCTGAACCGGCCGCTGGCGGTCCAGCTCGGGCTCGATCCTGACGTGCTGGAGACCCCTGAGGGGGCCGAAATTCTGGCCGGCAAAACGGTTCCCGCCGGCGCCGATCCCATCGCCATGGCCTACGCCGGCCACCAGTTCGGACAGTTCGTGCCCCAGCTGGGCGACGGACGGGCAGTGCTGCTCGGCGAAGTCATCGACAAGGACGGCATCCGCCGCGACATTCAGCTCAAGGGCTCGGGACCCACCCCGTTCTCCCGCCGCGGCGACGGCCGTGCCGCGCTCGGGCCGGTGCTGCGCGAATATATCGTGAGCGAGGCGATGTTCGCGCTGGGCATCCCGACCACGCGCTCACTCGCTGCCGTCGTCACCGGCGAGCACGTCATCCGCGAGACCGCGCTGCCCGGCGCGGTGCTGACCCGCGTCGCCTCGAGCCACATCCGCGTCGGCACCTTCCAGTTCTTCGCGGTCCGCCGCGACACCGATGCGATCCGCCGGCTCGCCGACCACGTCATCGCCCGCCACTATCCGGAGTTGCTCGGCGCCGAGCGGCCCTATCACGCGCTGCTGTCCGGCGTCGTCGCGCGCCAGGCCGATCTCGTCGCACGCTGGCTGCTGGTCGGCTTCATCCACGGCGTGATGAACACAGACAACTCATCGATATCAGGCGAGACTATCGATTACGGTCCGTGCGCGTTCATGGATTCCTATAATCCGGCGCAGGTGTTTTCCTCGATCGACGAGATGGGCCGCTATGCCTATGCCAACCAGCCGCGCATCGCACTGTGGAATCTGACCCGACTGGCCGAATGCCTGCTGCCGCTGTTCTCCGACCATCAGGAAAAGGCGGTCGCGGAAGCCCAGGACATTCTCGGCGCCTTCTCCGAGACGTTCAGCGACGCCTATCAGGCGGGCCTGCGCAAGAAGGTCGGCCTGTTCACGGAACGCGATGGCGACGATGCGCTGATCCAGGACCTGCTCGACGCCATGGCGAAGAACCAGGCCGACTTCACCCTCACCTTCCGCAAGCTCGGTGACGCCGCTGGTGATCCGGCTGCCGACGATGCACGTGCCCAGTTCATGGACCCCGGGGCGTTCGATGAATGGGCCAGGCGCTGGCGCGAGCGCACGGCGCTTGAGCCGCAAACCGCAGCCGAACGGCAAGCCACCATGCACGCCGTCAACCCGATGTTCATCCCGCGCAACCACCGCGTCGAGGCCGTGATCCAGGCGGCGGTCAACAACGACGATTACACGCCGTTCGAGGAATTGGTGAAGGTACTGGCCAAGCCGTTCGAGGACCAGCCGGACTACGCCGCCTACGCCGATCCCCCGCTGCCAGAGCAGCGAGTGCTGCAGACGTTCTGCGGGACGTAGCTACGAACTTGGTGCGTAGGGTGGATTAGCCGAAGGCGTAATCCACCCCCTCTCTCTCAACAAGCGGAAAGTGAAGAGGTGGATTACGCTTCGCTAATCCACCCTACGACTGACGCGGCCGCGATCATCAAGCCCGCTCACCGAACTCGCCTGTCATGTTGAGATTGCCACCCGTTAGAGCAGCAATAGCACAACTTGAAGTTGGCTCACAGTTGTGGATTACGCCTTCGGCTAATCGACCCTACCGAGCCGAGCTTGTGGACGCCTCGCGCCTCGGGAACCGCTGTCATCAAACTGAAACACTCGCGCTCTAACGGCCTGTCAGGGCTGTCTTGCCGGAGGCGCCCATCCTCCAACGGTCCTGACAAGCGCCATGCCCTTCAAGTTCATCCACATCACCGACACGCATCTCGCGAACCCCGGGCTGAAGCTGTATGGCCTCGACCCGCGCGCCCGACTGGACGCTGCGATTGCCGACATCAACAAGCATCACGTCGATGCCGCCTTCGCGGTGGTGACCGGCGACCTCACCCATTGGGGCGAGGCTGAATCCTACGCCAATTTCGCCGACGCAATGGCGGCGTTGAAAATCCCCTACATCGCCATGGTCGGCAATCACGACCGCCGTGTCGCCTGTCTGGACGGCTTGAGGTCCGCCCCGCGCGATCCGAACGGTTTCGTGCAGGGCACACGCACCACCGAGCACGGTCTGTTCGTGTTTCTGGACACGCTGGACGAAACCAGCCACGCCGGCGAGATGTGCGCCAAGCGCCTGGGCTGGCTCGCAAGCACGCTGGCTGCGGCGCCGGCGGAGATGCCGTTCGTGGTCTTCATGCATCATCCGCCGTTCCCGGTCGGCGTGCACGCGATGGACGAGATCGCGCTGGCGCAGAGCGCCGAGTTCGCCGAGGTGATCGCGCCCTATCGCTCACGCATCCGCCACCTCTTCTTCGGCCACGTGCACCGGCCGATCTTCGGCAGCTACGGCAAGATCCCGTTCTCGACGCTTCGCGGCACCAACCACCAGGTCTGGTTCGAGCTCGACGCTGCCGCGGCCGAGCATCTCGCCAGCCATGAGCCGCCGGCCTACGGCGTGGTGCTGATCGACGGCGAGAACCTGGTCGTGCACAGCCACGACTTCCTCGACAGCAGTCTGCGCTTTCCCTTCGAACCACCGGCGGGAGTGGACGGCCGCGACTATGCGCTCAATTTCCCGGCGCGATGAGATGAGCTTCGCAGAACCCGCGGCTCTCCCGGTCGCGGCCTCGGCGGCGCCGCGCCTGCGTGTCCTGAAGCGGTTCTCTCACCGCTTCAAGACCTCGCTGCCGGCCTATCTCCTGCTGCTGCCCTCGCTCGTCTTCCTCGCGCTGTTCACCTACGGTGCGATGGGCCGCGTCCTCGTCGACGCGCTGTATCAGCGCGCCACGCCCAGGGCGCCGGTCCGTTTCGTCGGTCTCGACAATATCGCAGCGGTGCTTGCGGACCCCGCCTTCACTGGCGCGGTCGTCAACAATCTCGTCTATGCCGTCGGCACCGCGGTCCCGAGCATTGGCCTCGCGCTGCTGTTCGCGCTGGCGCTGGCGCGCACCAACGCCGTCACCAGTGCGCTGCGCGCCGCGCTGTTTTTGCCGGTGCTGATTCCGATGGTCGCGGCATCCGCGCTGTTCCTGTTCATCTTCCTGCCCAATGTCGGACTGCTCGACTATTACATCGGCGGCCTGCTTCCGGTGCTGCCGAACTGGCTCGGCGATTCCGACATCGCGCTTTATGCGATCATGGTCATCACGATCTGGAAGAACGCCGGCTACTACATGCTGTTCTTCCTGGCCGGCCTCCAGGCGGTGCCGGAAGATGTCATGGAAGCCGCCCATCTCGACGGCGCCGGGCCGTACCAGCGGCTGCGCCACATCATCTTGCCCGAGCTCAAGCCCACCTTCCTGTTCGTCACGGTCATCGCCACACTCAACGCGGTCACGCAGGTCGACCACGTCTTCGTCATGACCAAGGGCGGGCCGTCCAACGCGACCAATCTCGTGCTGTTCTACATCTACCAACAGGCGGTCGAGCACTACGACATCGGCAAGGCTTCGGCAGCGACACTGCTGACGCTTGCGGCGCTGATGGGCCTCACCGCGCTCTCCTTCCGGACGATGGCAAACCGCGGGGGCGGGTCATGAGGCTGTTCGACCGTCTGTTCAGGGACGCCCCGCTCGCCACCCGCCGGGAGATCACGCCAAAGCTCGGCTTTGCGCTGACCGTGCTGCTCGCGGTGGTCTGGCTGATCCCGTTCCTGTGGATGGGTGTGGCGACGCTGCGCCCGGCATCCGACGGCATCAACCTCATGGCCGAGCTGATGCCGAGCCTGAAGCCGACGCTCGACAACGTCAGGGACGCCTGGGAGATCGGCGATTTCCCGCGCTACACCCTCAACACCATCATCATCTGCACCGGCATTCTCCTGGTGCAGGTCTTCACGATCACACTGGCGGGCTTTGCCTTTGCGCGGCTCGACTTCGCCGGAAAATCGCTGATCTTCTATCTGTTCCTGATGCAGCTGATGCTGGTGCCGGTGCTGCTGATCGTGCCCAATTTGAGCCTGGTGGCGCAGCTCGGCCTCTACGACACGCTCACCGGCGTGATGATGCCGTTCTTCGCTTCCGCCTTCGGCACCTTCCTGATGCGGCAAGCGTTCGAGGCGATACCGACCGAGCTGGAAGACGCTGCCCTGATCGACGGCGCCAGCCTGCTCCAGCGCATCCGCCACATCTACGTGCCGCTGTCGATGCCGAGCTTCTCGGCCTTTGCCATCATCTCCGTGACCAGCCATTGGAACGACTTCCTGTGGCCGCTGATGGTGATCAATTCGCCGGACAAGCGGCCGCTCACGGTCGGGCTCTCGGTCTTCACCGCGACCGCGGAAGGAACGCAGGCCTGGGGCACCATCGCCGCCGGCACGCTGATGGTGATCGCACCGCTGCTCGTCACCTTCCTGATCTTCCAGAAACGCTTCATCAGCTCTTTCGTCACCTCAGGCATCAAATAGGAGATTTCTCGATGCTGTTTTCCCGCAGGCTCATGCTTGGTTTTGCCATTGCAGGCACTTTGGCAAGCGCCCTCACCTTCCCGGCGCTGGCCGAAGGCCCGACCGAGATCGACCTGTTCTTCCCCGTCCCCGTCGACGGCAAGCTCGCCCGCGACATGGGCACCCTGATCAAGGAATTCAACGAGGGACATCCGAACATCAAGGCGACCGCCGTCTACACCGGTTCCTATGACGACACGCTGATCAAGACGCGCGCCTCGATCAAGGCCGGCAAGCCGCCGGCTGCCGTGATCATGTCGGCGAACTTTCTGCTCGATATGCAGATCGAGAACGAGCTCACAAACCTCGATCCCTTGATCGCCGCCGACGGCACCACCAAGGAGCAGTTTCTGGGCCAGTTCTTTCCAGCGCTGCAGGGTAACGCGGTGATCAATCGCTCGGTCTATGGCGTGCCATTCCATAACTCGACGCCGCTGCTCTACATCAACGCCGACAAGGCGAAGGAAGCAGGCCTCGATCCGAGCAAGCCGCCGCAGACCTGGGCCGAATTGACCGACTGGGCCAAGAAGCTCACGAAGCGCGAGGGTGACAAGGTGACCCAATGGGGCATCGCGATCCCCTGCGCCTACGACTATTGCGGGTGGATGATGGAAACGCTCACCATGACCAATGGCGGGCGCTACTACAACGAGGAGTTCGGCGGCGAGGTCTATTACGACACGCCCTCGATGCTGGGCGCGCTGACCTGGTGGAACGACCTCGTCACCAAGCACAAGGTTCACCCGCCGGGCGCGACGCCTGGCCCCGCCGTCAGCACCTCCTTCATCTCCGGCAACGCCGCGATGATGATGCTCTCGACCGGCTCGCTGACCTATGTGCGTGACAACGCCAAGTTCGCCTACAAGGTCGCCTTCATCCCGCGCAACGTCCGCAACGCGGTGCCGATCGGCGGTGCCTCGCTGATCGTTCCCGCGGGCCAGGAAGCCGACAAGCAGAAGGCCGCCTGGACCCTGATCAAGTGGATGACCTCGCCCGAGAAGAGCGGCTGGTGGAGCCGCGCCACCGGCTATTTCGCGCCCAACATGGCCGCCTACAAGACGCCTGACATGGTCGAATTCCTGAACAAGAACCCGGACGCCAAGACCGCCGTCGAGCAGCTCGACGTCGCCAAGCCCTGGTTCGCGACCTACAAGACCGTGCCGGTGCGCAAGACGCTGGAGGACGAGGTGATGCTGGTTCTCAACGGCAAGAAGCAGCCGAAGGAAGCCCTCGTCGCCGCCCAGAAGGCCGCCGACGAGACGCTCAAGCCGTACAACGCGGAGACGTCGCTGAAGCTGCCGTAAGGCCTGCTGCAACGTCAAACGAACGTCGGCGCCCCGTCCTGCGGGGCGCCGATTTCGTTTTGAACGGTCGCCCCCGTTAACCCCGCGTCCACCATCCGGCCCGGCCCGCCGCCGGTAACCACGAGAATTAACAGACCCTCAATTCGCCCCAGACAAGTTTAGCAATGTTTCTGAGGGGTTTTGCCGTGGATCTGTTGGTTTTCGAGTTCCTGGGGCTGGCGCTGGTCGCCATGTGTGTGGTCGTGGTGGCACTGCCTTGCGCGCGCAAACCCTCCCGGCGGGTCCGCTACGAATAGGATTTTCGTCGGAAAATGCGATTCCGGCCCAAATGCAAGGCTCGAATTCGCTTCGAGCCCCTTGACATCACAGCGCTTTCGGCAGAACGGCTGATGGACTTGTCATGGGCCGTTCATGGATTTGATTACCACCACCGCTGACCTTGCGGCTGCCTGCAGCCGGTTGGCCAAGCACCCCGTCATTACCGTCGATACCGAGTTCCTGCGCGAGACCACCTACTACCCGCTGCTGTGCGTGGTGCAGATGGCCAGCGCCGAGGAAGCGATCGTCATCGACACCCTGGCCGCGGGCATCGACCTCAAGCCGTTCTTCGAGCTGATGGCCAATGAGGCTGTGCTGAAGGTGTTCCACGCCGCCCGCCAGGACATCGAGATCATCTGGCACCAGGCCAACATCATTCCGCACCCGGTGTTCGACACACAGGTCGCGGCCATGGTGCTCGGCTACGGCGACAGCATTGCCTACGACGCGCTGGTCGAGAAGGTCACCGGACACCGTCCGGACAAAACCCACCGCTTCACCGATTGGTCGCGCCGGCCGCTGACCAAGGAGCAGATGCACTACGCCGTGTCCGACGTCACGCATCTGCGCGACGTGTTCGCAGCGCTCGATGCCGACCTCAAGAAGCGCCGGCGCAGCGAATGGGTTTCGATCGAGATGGAGGTCCTGACCTCGCCCAAGACCTACGACTTCCACCCCGAGCGCGCCTGGGAACGGCTCAAGACGCGGGTGCGCAAGCCCAAGGACCTCGCAGTCCTGATGGAGGTCGCCGCCTGGCGCGAGCAGGAGGCCCAGAGCCGCGACGTGCCGCGCGGCCGCGTGCTGCGCGACGAGGCCGTCAGCGACATCGCGACCCACGCGCCGAATACGATCGAGAAGCTCGCAAACCTGCGCTCCGTGCCGAAGGGTTTTGAGAAATCCAAATGGGGCGCCGACATCGTCGCCGCCGTCGAGCGCGGGCTGGCGCGCGATCACGCCACGCTGCCGAAGCTGGAAAAGCCGCGCAACAACAACAATGGCGCCGCGATCGTCGAGCTGTTGAAGGTGCTGCTGCGCATGACCGCGGAGCGCCATGCGGTCGCCAGCAAGGTGATTGCGACCGTCGACGATCTCGAGGAGATTGCGGCCGACGACGAGGCTGACGTGCCGGCGCTACGCGGCTGGCGCCGCGAGCTGTTCGGCGAGGCCGCCCTGAAACTGAAGCGCGGCGAGCTGGCGCTGGCGGTCGAGAAAGGCCGCGTGATCGGGGTTCAGCGGGCGGAATAGGCCCGATGCCTGGCTCTCGCCACATCGTCATTGCGAGCGCAGCGAAGCAATCCAGAATCTTTCCTCGGAGTCAGTCTGGATTGCTTCGTCGCTTCGCTCCTCGCAATGACGAGGTGAAAGCTGAAAGCTTCCCCCTACGCCGGCGTCAGCTTCGCCACTTCCGGCTTCATGTCGTCCAACACACCTGAAATCGCCGCGACCAGTTCGTCGATCTGGGCCTTGGTGACGATCAGCGGCGGGCAGATGGCGATGGCGTCGAGCATGTTGCGCGAGATCACGCCGCGTTCCTGCAGCATGCGGCTGGCCATGCCGCCGACGGCGCCCGGCGTTGCCGCCGCGGTTTTGCGCGCCTTGTCCAGCACAAGTTCGATCGCAGCGATCATGCCGACACCGCGGACCTCGCCGACCAGCGGATGGCTGGTGAGTTCACGCAGCTTGCCTTGCATGTAGCCACCGAGCTCGGCGGCGTGCGCAACCAGGCCCCGCTCCTCGATGATTTTCAGATTCTCCAGCGCAATCGCCGATCCGACCGGATGGCCACCCGCGGTGAAGCCGTGGCCGAGCACGCCGATCTTGTTGCTCTCATCGGCGATCGGCTCGAACATGCGAGCGTTCATCATGATGGCCGACAGCGGAAAATAGCTCGAGGTGATCTGCTTTGAGACCACGATCGCGTCGGGCTTGATGCCGTAGGTTTCGCAGCCGAACATCTTGCCGGTGCGGCCGAAGCCGCAGATGACCTCGTCGGCGACCAACAGGATGTCGTACTTGTTCAAAACCTTCTGGATCTTGTCCCAATAGGTCGCCGGCGGCACGATGACGCCGCCTGCGCCCATCACCGGCTCACCGAAGAACGCCGCGATCGTGTCCGGGCCTTCCTTCTGGATCAGCGCATCGAGCTCCTCGGCTCGCCGCGTTGCAAAGGCTTCCTCGCTCTCCCCGGGCGCGCCGTCCTTGTAGAAATGCGGTGAGCCCGTGTGCAGGATGTTCGGGAGCGGCAAGTCGAAAGAGCGGTGGTTGTTCGGCAGGCCGGTGAGGCTGGCGGACGCGATGGTGACGCCGTGATAGGCGCGCATCCGGCTGATCACCTTCTTGCGCTGTGGCTGGCCGAGCGCGTTGGAGCGATAGGCAATCAACTTCAGAACGGTGTCGTTGGCCTCCGAGCCGGAATTGGTGAAGAACACCTTGCTCATCGTAACAGGCGCGAGCGCGACCAGCTTCTCGGCAAGATCGATCGAGGGCCCGTGCGATTTGGCGGAGAACGTGTGATAGAACGGCAGCGCCTGCATCTGCTTGTGCGCAGCCTCGACCAGCCGCTTCTCGTTGAAGCCGAGCCCGACGCTCCACAGGCCTGCCATCGCCTCGAAATAGCGCTTGCCCGAGGCGTCGAACACGTAAGGGCCCTCGCCGCGTTCGATCACCAGGGGACCGGCCTGCTGATGGGCGCGCGCGTTGGTGTAAGGATGGAGCTGGTAGGCCACATCCCGGGCCTCTTGCGAATTGGGCAGCATGGACATTTGCAGGCATCCTTGAAAGCGTCACGTCGCCGGCGCGGCCAGCGTCATCACTCGATGATCTAGCTCCTTGGCTATTGCCACCGCGCAAAACTTGCAACGTCAATTCGTCGGCAGCAAGCGCTCAGCAGCGTTGCACAAAGCCGCACATCGGGCAGCTGTCACGCCGCGCCGTCGTCATTCCCGTCGCTGTCGGCGGCGGCGGCTTCCCGCACCTCCACCAGCGCCATCGAGAGCAGATACACCGTCGTGGGCAGACCAAGACGGCGCGCCGCCTCGGCGGCACGCGACAGGTCGCTTGCCAGCTCCTCGAGCTGATCTCCCCGTGACAATGTCCCACTCCATCCGTCGATTGCGGCCGCCTACACCGCAACGGCGCCGCTGGTTCTGATCAGTTCGGCGCTGGACTGGATTGTAGCAAAATTCCCGATCACATTCACTACCGCATGCTTGTAGGCGGCGGCATCGCCTGTTCCCGGCTGCCGGCAGGCGACGGCGTCGGCCACCACCTGGTAGCGATGACTGCGGTGAAACCCGTCGATAGCGGTGGCCAGGACAGTTTCGTCCAGGGAAAAGCCCGCGAGCACGCAACGGACATTGCGGATATTGGACATGTAGTCCACAAAACGCGCCGAACTGTAGGCCGACGGCAGCGGGTGCTCGAACGTCATCTCTCCCGGCCGCGGCTTCGCCTCCGCGATCCAATCGGTCAGCTTGGATGCCGGATTGAACCAGGCCGCCTGCGCGATGCGCTTCAGATGCATCACCGGCCAGAGATTGTCGCGCCAGAACGTCAGCAGTTCCACGCAGCGCGCGGTCGCGGCATCGCCGTCGAGGATGACGTGGCGACGTCCGGGGGTCAGGTATTCGACCTGGAGATCCGCGCAGACCAGGATCGGCGGATCGTCGGTGATGGAAACCAGCATGGTTTTGCGCGCAGCTGCACCAGTTTCAACGGCCAGCGAGCGCGACGTCCCGCAGCGGCGACGTCACGGCCCGTCCTGCCGAGGCGTCGAGCACGCCCGGCCGGTCCCAATCGCCCTCGGGGCGGATGATCACGTACGGATCGCTGTCCAGCGTAATGGCATCCGGGCCCGGTTCGATCTCCAGCAGCATTTCCGTGTAGGAGAAGTCGGAAAAGGTGATCTTGCGATTGTGACCAAGCGGCTTGGCGCCGAAATGGGCCCAGAAATCGACCAGGCGGTCCTGCGCCTGGCCGTAAATCTTGCGAAAGCCCTTGCGCTTCACATAGTCGACGCTCGCTTGTACCAGCTTGAACGAGACACGCGAGCGCCGATATTGGTGCCGCACCGCAAGCCGTTCCACCTTGGCGAAATCGCCGAAGAACCGCACCCGCAGACAGCCCGCAGGCTCGTTGCCGACATAGCCGATGAAATGCGCAGCGACCATGTCGTTGCCGTCGAACTCCTCGTCGAACGGGCAATCCTGCTCGGCGAGATAGACGGCTGAGCGGATCGAGGTGACCAGCATGAGATCGCTGAGATCGCGCGCGAGGCGAATGGTGATGGCGCGGGAATCGGGCTTCGCGAGCGGAATCCTAGTACCGTGCATCTGCAAAACTCCTTGCTTGAATGATCGCGCCCGGCATGCGCATCGGCTGCCGATGCCAGGGCCGCTCGTAGCACCACAGGTCGGGTTGGAAGCTTGGAACAGGCTCGAAGCCTGTCGCCTTCATGATGTCGCGGCCGGCCACGGTTGACGGCTGCGCATAGCAATCCGCGTTGCGAAACCTTAGCTGTCTCAGATGAGCCGCGGCCTTGCCGAGACCGGCGACGCCGCGCCCCGTCGCAGCGATCGCCCAGATGTAGATGGCGGAAACGTCCTCCTTCGCGGACGCGAGATGGCGCGTCTCCGGCGCGGTGAGGCAGATCTCGTCGAGCAGCAGCGCATCATGCCCGCGATCGTTGAGAAACAGGAAAGCCATGCCCCCGACGAGGTTGCCCTTCCGGCTGAAAGTCAGGATGCTCTCGGGATCGTAGGCGAAATATTTTGCAAGCTCAGTCGCCCCGATCCGAACGCCCGGCACCAGCCGGTGCGCCAGCTGCGAAAGCGCGGCGATTTCGGAAAATTGGGCGCGACGTACGTCGACATCCGGACTGAGCGGCAGCGCGTCGAAATCATGCCTTGCGGCAAACGAGCCCCTTTCCATACCCATGTCACCCCTCTATCGTTTGCGGCTTTCGTGCCCCGCTATGACCAAGAGCTTAGCGGCTGGGGATCAGGCGTATGCAACAGTTATTGCACCGGGGTGCTGCGGTGATGCAGCACCGTGAAGAAGCCCTGGATATGTCCTGGGACGATTTGAAACTGTTTTTAGCTTGCGCAAAATATAAAAGTTTCCGCAACGCCGCCGAGGAGCTCGGGCTCACCTCCACCACCCTGATGCGCAGGATCGACCGGCTCGAAGAGAGCATCGACTGCAAGCTGTTCCTGCGCGACCAGAGCGGGCTCACGCTCAGCGACGAAGGCAGCGCGATGATCGCCGACGTCGCGCACATGGAGCGTCATGCCTTCAACGTGTTCCGGCGTGCTTCGCGATCGTCGAACGATATGTCAGGCACCGTGCGCGTCGCGGTGACGGAAGGCCCCGGCAATTTCTGGATCCTGCCGCGACTGATCGACTTCCAGAAGACCTATCGCAAGATCACCGTCGACCTGCGCTGCGCGATGGAACAGGCCGACGTCGCGCGGCTCGAATCCGATATCGCGATCCAGCTCGAGCCGCCGACCAATCCCGATCTGATCGTCGCCAAGCTCGGCCGGCTGCACATCTATCCCTTCGTGTCCAAGGAGTACGAAAACCTCTACGGCGTGCCGGCGAGCCTGGCCGAGCTGAAGAACCACCGCATCATCAAGCAGAGCGCCCCGCAGGTCGACGACGGCGCTTATGCCCGCGTGCTCGGACTTGAGTCGCTCGAGGGCATCGTCGGGATCAAGACCAATTCCTCGGTCGGCGTGCTCTATGCGGTGGAGCGCGGCGCCGGCATCGGATTCCTGCCGACGGTTTCGATCGCGCTCGGCGCCCCGCTTGTTGCCGTCGATCTCGGCGTCAGCCACCACGCCGATCTCTGGCTCACCTATCACAAGGAATTCCGCGCCTCCGAGCGCCACAAGATCGTGGTCGATTGGCTGAAGAAAATCTTCGACCCCAAGATCCATCCCTGTTTCCGCGACGAGTTCATCCACCCGAACGCGCTGGCGCCGATGATGACGGCCGCGCGCGAGGGTTTTGGATTGGCGGGATATGTCGCGGCAATGCCGACTTAAAACTCGAGCACGATCCTTTCGTAAAACCGCGCCGCAGTTTTCCGGATCCTCCTCTGGGCCGACGCGGGCAGGCTTCGCCTCACCACCGATGTTCGAAGCCGACCGTGCCCTGATGCGACGTCAGCTCGTTGCGGAACTTGCCGTCGTAATTGACGTAGAGCCGCGCCGTGTTGGTCAGGCTGAGTGAGGCCGAGGCGCCGGCATCCATGCCGTAGCGGCTCTCGCCGATGCCGGGCACGACGATGCTCTGGGTCCCGAGGCTGACCTGCACCGATCCCAGGTTCTGATGGAAATTGTCGACGAACTTGCCATAGGCGGACAGGTCCAGGATCCTCTGGTCGAAGATGAAGTAGCGCCCGATCTCGGCTCCGATCATGACCCGCGCGCGCGAGAGCGCCGTCGAGCCGACATTGAGTGGATCGAGGCCGCCAACCTCCTGGAACGCGACGCTGGTGGCGCGGACATATTCCAGTGCGCCCTTCGGTACGACGCGCATCTGGTCCTTGGTCCAGTAATAACTGATCTCGGTCAGGGCGCCGTCGACTGCGGCGCGATAACCCGCGGTCGCAAGTCCCAGACCCGTATCCCGGCTCGAGCGGACCTTGCCGAAGCCGTGCACCAGGGCGAAAGCCCAGGTCCATGGGCCCTTGTCGACGGAGCCGCTGAAGCCGAGTTGCGTCAGGTCCAGCGTCGCAGACTGAAGTGCGAGCGGCACGTCGATGTCGGTGTGGCTCTGGTCGACGGAGAAGCCGAGATTGACACCCGGCGCGAGCCGCGCGCCGAAGCCTGCGACACCGCCAAACGTCTTGCGCTTGTCGCCGACAAAGTCTCCTTGCGCATCTGTCCGGACCGAGATGCCGTAGCCCTCGAACCAGGTGCGGTAGCGCGGATCTTCTGCGCCCGCCGATGCGCCGCCGCCGCCGGGATTGGTCCGAAACGCCCGGTTGATGCCGCCAGATGCCTGGTTGCCGAGCCGCTCCAGGAAATTCGAGCCGAGATTGAGCGCGCTGTTGCCGGCCGACTGGTCGTAATTGGTCGCTGTCGGCATCGGAATCGGCGTCGGTGACGGCGTGGGAGTCGGGGTCGGCGTGGGCGTCGGACTTTGCGCAAAGCCTGATGTCGTCGAGAGTACCACAATGAGCGCAAACGCCACGGCAGCCGCGATCCAACGGACGCGGTTCAGCCTGATCGCCTGCCGTGTCTCTGAGGGCTGCGAAATGCAGCACATGGCGACAAATCCCGAAGCAAAGGGCGGCGCCCAAAAATGCAACAGGAGCGGCGCACGCGTGCCGCGATTTGTGCCGAACTGTTACTGAGGGTCAACCGGCTGGCGCGTCCAGGCAAAGGCATTGCTTCCGATTGTGGTTCCGCGGCCACAGGTCGCAAATTGCGGTCGGGTACTCCGGTCGGCTCTTGAAATTCGCGCGCGGCTTGCTAACGGGCGATTTTCATGTTGCAATATCGGACACAATCGGAATTGGCCGCTCGACTGTGCGTTTCGCGACATTGAGACTCAAGACTCGAACAGACTACCGGAAGCCCGTTTGTGGCGTGGCACGCGAAAAGCGGCCGCGTCGTTTTTGTATCTAGCGGAGGAGACTGAGGATGCCGCAAAAGGGCACCGTCAAATGGTTCAACCCGACCAAGGGCTATGGGTTCATCAAGCCGAACGGCAGTGACAAGGACGTCTTCGTCCACATCTCCGCCGTCGAGCGCGCCGGACTCTCGACCCTCAATGAAAATCAGGTGGTTGAATACGACCTCGTGGAGAACCGCGGCAAGGCATCCGCGGAGAACCTCAAGGTTTCCTGATTTCTCTCGCGGTCTGCGCAAGAGATCATGACGTTGCCCCCGGCTCTGCCGGGGGTTTTTGTTGGGGATGAGAAGTATTCCGAGTGCGACGGCGCTTCACCGCACCAACGGTGCAACCAGAAAATTCTCCGAAGGCCCGCTGCCCGCGGTCTTGCACACATCGCCCTCGATCCGGACCTTGCCGGTCGCGAGCAGGCTCAGTGCTGCGGGATAGATGCGGTGCTCGACTTCGAGGATACGCTCCGACAGCGTGTCCGCCGTGTCGTGGTCGCTGACGGGAACCGCGCCCTGCATCACGATAGGGCCGGCATCGGTCTCGGGGATCACGAAGTGCACCGTCGCGCCGGACAGCTTGACGCCGGCGCGCAAAGCCTGGCCGTGCGGGTCGAGACCGGGGAAGGACGGCAGCAGCGAGGGATGGATGTTGAGCATCCGCCCGTACCAGGCCTTGGTGAATTCGGCCGTGAACAGGCGCATGAAGCCGCCGAGGCAAATCAGCTCGATGCCGTGCCGATCGAGCGCTGCTTGCAGCACCTTCTCGAAGCCGGCGCGGTCCTTGCCGAACGGCTTGCTTTCGATCACCAGCGTCTTCACGCTACTCGCTTTGGCCCTTTCCAGCCCAAGCGCATCGGCCTTGTTCGAGATGACGAGCGAAATCTCCGCCGGAAAATCCGGCGCGGCCGCGCCCTTGATCAGCGCAGCCATGTTGGAGCCACGGCCGGAAATCAGGATGGCGACGCGGCGTTTCATCACAGCGCCGGTCACTACAGCGCCATATCGAGATGGCCGTTATAGACGACGCGGTGCTCGCCCTCGGCCGGGATCACGGTGCCGAGCTGTGCCACGGTCTCGCCGGCAGCGGCGAAGACCTCGACGACCTCTTCGACCTTGTCCGGCTCGACGATCGCGATCATGCCGATCCCGCAATTGAAGGTCCGCAGCATTTCGAGTTCGGCAATGCCGGCCTGCGCGGCCAGCCATTTGAATACCGGCAGCACTGGCAGGCGCGCCAGATCGATACCGACGCCGAGATGCTTCGGCAGCACGCGCGGAATGTTGTCGGTGAAGCCGCCTCCGGTGATGTGGGCAAGCCCCTTCACCGCGCCGGTCTCGCGGATCGCGCGCAGGCAGGATTTGACGTAGAGACGCGTCGGCGTCAGCAACGCGCCGCCGAGCGTCATGACGGGCGCAAACGGCGCCTGCGCCCCGAAGCCGAGGCCGGATTGTTCCACGATCTTGCGCACCAGCGAGAAACCGTTGGAGTGCACACCCGACGAGGCGAGCCCGATCACGGCATCGCCGGCAGCAATGTCCTTGCGCGGCAAGAGCGTGCCCCGCTCCGCGGCGCCGACGGCAAAGCCGCCGAGGTCGTAGTCGCCGTCCTTGTAGAGGCCGGGCATCTCGGCCGTCTCGCCACCGATCAGGGCGCAGCCGGATTCGCGGCAGCCTTCGGCGACACCGGCCACGATCGACGCGGTCGCCTCCGGATCGAGCTTGCCGCAGGCAAAATAGTCGAGGAAGAACAGCGGCTCGGCGCCCTGCACCACGAGGTCGTTGACGCTCATGGCGACGAGGTCGATGCCGATCCCGCCATGCAGCCCGGTCTCGATCGCGATCTTGACCTTGGTGCCGACGCCATCGGTCGCGGCCACCAGGATGGGATCCTTGAAACCGGCCGCCTTGAGATCGAACAGGCCGCCGAATCCGCCGATTTCGGCGTCGGCGCCGGGACGTGCGGTGGCGCGCACCATCGGCTTGATCAGGTCGACCAAGCGGTTGCCCGCATCGATATCGACGCCTGAATCGGCGTAAGTGAGGCCGTTTTTGCGGTCGGTCATGCCCGATTTCCAGTGGGTTTGCGGCTGGTTACGTCGAATTCCGGGGACGCGCAATGGCTCGCATGGCGCGCCGCCGTATACTATGTAGAGATATCAACCGGTTCAGCCTCCAAAGGGCCGAATTCGAGGTCAGGCCGGGTGCCGGGAAGCGCCGTGTGAGTATACCGAACATCATTACTTTGGGCCGCATCATGCTGGTCCCGATCATCGTCTGGGCCATCGTGTCGAGCCAAATGGAGGTGGCGTTCGCCGTCTTCCTGATCGCCGGTATCAGCGACGCGGTCGACGGCTTCCTTGCCAAGCGCTTCAACATGACGAGCGAGCTCGGCGCCTTGCTCGACCCGCTCGCCGACAAGGCGCTGCTGGTCTCGATCTACATGGCGCTGGGCATCTGGGGCGCGATTCCGCGCTGGATCGTCATCCTGGTGGTCTCGCGCGACATCATGATCGTCGCTGCCGTGATCATATCGTGGCTGTTCGACCGGCCTGTGGAGATGAAGCCCTCGAAGGTATCCAAGCTCAACACTGTGGCCCAGGTGGCGTTCGCGGCGCTGGTGCTGGCCGCCCTCGCCTTCGGGTTCAAACCCGGTCCGTATGATATAATCCTGATGGGCCTCGTCACGGTCTTCACGCTCTCCTCCGTGTCGCTCTATCTCGTCGAATGGTTGCGGCACATGAGCACGATCGAGGCCAAATGAGTTGGGAAGTGGCCCCGTAAAAGGCCAACTCCCGCTCGATTAAGTCGCATCTCTTTAAACGAAGCCGGCACACCGGCACGGAGCAAAGCAAGCGTGCCAGGCCGCGTTCATCCCCGACAATTGGCGTTTTCGCTTCCGCATGCGGAGAGTCTGAGCCGGGACAATTTCCTCGAAGGCCCCGTCAACGCCGCCGGTCTAGCCCTCATCGACGCCTGGCCGGAATGGCCGAACCGGATCATGTGGCTGGCCGGCCCGGAAGGAAGCGGCAAGAGCCATCTCGCCGCGATCTGGGCAGAGGCTTCAGGCGCCCGCTCGACCACGGCCAATGGGCTGACCGCCGAAGCCGTCCCGGCTGCGCTCGTCACCGGCGCGCTGGTGGTCGAGGATCCCAAGGCCGGGGAATTCGACGAGCGCGCCCTGTTCCATCTGATGAATCTGGCCCGCGAGGACGGCGCCTACGTCCTCTTCACCGGGCGCGAGGCGCCCGCTTCTCTTGAGATCGAACTCGCCGACCTGCGCTCGCGGCTCCGCGCCGTCCCCGTTATCTCGCTGCTGCCGCCTGACGACCAGCTCTTCCGCGGCCTGATCGTCAAATTCTGCGCCGACCGCCAGCTCGCGGTGGACGAGAGCGTGGTCAGCTACCTCGCCACTCGCCTGGAGCGGTCCTCGGCCGCCGCCCGACGGGCTGTGGACCTGCTGGACAGCGAGGCCCTGCGCCTCGGCCGCCCCGTCACCCGGGCCCTGGCGGCCGAGCTGCTCCGGGAAGTCTGACCAAGGCGGCTTGACGCGGCCGGGCGGCGGAACATCAATGTCATCGAAACGTCATCGCTCTAACACATGCTCCCGCGGGTTTTGCGGCTAAGTCGCAAATTGGGGCGAACTGGATGGATCGACTTCTGATGGACTCTGCGCAAGCTATTGAAGTTAAAGAGAAAGCCCCGGAAGCCGAAGGCCCGCCGGCGATCGCGTCGAACCCCGAGCGGTTCATCAATCGCGAGCTCTCCTGGCTGCACTTCAACCGCCGCGTCCTGGAGGAATCGGTCAATCCCAGCCACCCCATGCTGGAGCGGGTACGATTCCTGTCGATTTCAGCGAATAACCTCGACGAGTTCTTCATGGTCCGCGTCGCCGGCATCAAAGCCCAGGTGCGCGAGGGCATTGCCGAGCGCAGCCCCGACGGTCTGACACCATCCGAGCAGCTCGCGCTCATCAACCGGACCGTCTCGCAGCTTGCCTCCGACCAGCAGGCGATCTGGCGCGACCTGCGCGGCACGCTCGCCGACGAGGGCATTGTGCTGGTCGAGGGCAAGGAGGTCACCAAGGCGGAACGAACCTGGGTCGAGGACTACTTCCTCAGCAACGTGTTCCCGCTGCTGACTCCGCTCGCGATCGACCCGGCCCACCCCTTCCCGTTCATTCCGAGCCTCGGCTTCACCATCGCGCTCCAGCTCACGCGCGCCGCCGACGGCAAGCAGATGAACGCGCTGATCCGCATGCCCGGCAAGATCGACCGCTTCATCCGCCTGCCGGCTGACGGCAAGGTGGTCCGGCTGATCTCGCTGGAGCAGGCCACCGCGCTGTTCATCAACCGCCTGTTCCCCGGCTACAATCTGCATGGCCAGGGCGCCTTCCGTGTCATCCGCGACTCCGAACTCGAAATCGAGGAAGAGGCCGAGGATCTCGTCCGCTTGTTCGAGACCGCGCTGAAGCGCCGCCGCCGCGGCTCGGTGATCCGGCTCGAGATCGATGCCAAGATGCCGGAGCAGCTGCGCAGCTTCGTGCAGCACGCGCTATCGACCGCCGACGACGAGGTGTTCCTGGTCGATGGCGTGCTCGCCATGAACGAGCTCTCGCAGCTCACCCGCCTCGACCGGCCCGACCTTGAATTCACCCCTTACGTGCCCCGCCATCCCGAGCGCGTGCGCGAGCAAGGCGGCGACATCTTCGCTGCGATCCGGCAGAAGGATCTCGTCGTTCATCACCCCTACGAATCGTTCGACGTCGTGGTGCAGTTTCTCCAGCAGGCGACGCGCGACCCCGATGTCGTCGCCATCAAGCAGACGCTCTACCGCACCTCGAGCAACTCGCCGATCGTGCGCGCGCTCGTGGAAGCCGCCGAAGCCGGCAAATCCGTCACCGCGCTGATCGAGCTGAAGGCGCGCTTCGACGAAGAGGCCAACATTCGCTGGGCGCGCGACCTCGAGCGCGCCGGCGTGCAGGTCGTCTATGGCTTCCTTGAACTGAAGACCCACGCGAAATTGTCAATGGTGGTGCGCCGTGAAGGCGGCAGCCTCACGACCTACGTCCACACCGGCACCGGCAATTATCATCCGGTGACAGCGCGCATCTACACCGACCTCTCCTACTTCACCTCGGACCCGACCATCGGCCGCGACGCCGCCCGCGTGTTCAACTTCATCACCGGCTATGCCGCGCCGAGCGATCTGGAAAAGATGGCGGTCTCGCCGCTGACCTTGCGCAAGCGCATCATCGAGCACATCCAGGGCGAGACCGCGCATGCGCGGCACGGCCGGCCCGGTGCGGTCTGGATGAAGATGAACGCGCTGGTCGACCCCGACATCATCGACGCGCTCTACGAGGCCTCACAGGCCGGCGTGCAGGTCGAGCTCGTGGTACGCGGTATCTGCTGCCTGCGGCCCGGCATTCCCGGGCTGTCGGAGAACATTCGCGTCAAGTCGATCATCGGACGCTTCCTGGAGCACGGCCGAATCTACTGCTTCGGCATGGGCCAGGGCCTGCCGAGCGCGAAAGCGGCTGTGTATATCTCCTCGGCCGACATGATGCCGCGCAACCTCGACCGCCGCGTCGAGGTGCTGTGTCCGCTGCAAAATCCCACGGTGCATCAGCAGGTTCTCGAACAGATCATGGTTGCGAATCTCAAGGACAATGAACAGAGCTGGCAATTGTTGCCGGACGGGTCCTCAACGCGTATGAAGACCGCGAAGGGCGAGGAGCCTTTCAACGTCCACAACTACTTCATGACAAATCCGAGTCTGTCTGGCCGTGGTAAGTCGCTCAAGGAATCCTCGCCGCGCCGCCTCACGCGCCGTAATGAACGTCATCAATCCTGATCCGGGATCGTCGACGTGAAGCGGCCGCGCAAGCGCGGCTCGAGCGTCGCGGTCATCGACATCGGCTCCAACTCGGTCCGGCTCGTCGTCTACGAGGGACTGACGCGGAGCCTGATTCCGATCTTCAACGAGAAGACGCTGTGCGGCCTCGGGCGCGAGGTGCAGAGCACGGGACTGCTTGCGCCCGACGCCGTCGACAAGGCGCTGACCTCGCTCAAGCGCTTCCGTGCGTTGTGCCGGGTGATGCAGGTCGGACGGGTGTTTGCGATTGCGACCGCCGCCTGCCGCGACGCCTCCAATGGCCCCGACTTCATCGCCAAAGCCGAGCGCATCTGCGCGGTGAAAATCGAGATCCTGTCGGGCTCGCGCGAGGCGCGGCTGTCGGCGCTTGGCGTGATCTCCGGCATCCATCATCCCGACGGCATCGTCGGTGACCTCGGCGGCGGCTCGCTCGAACTGATCGACGTGCGCAAAAACACTGTGCGCAGCGGCGTGACGCTGCCGCTCGGCGGGCTCGCGCTGCAGGACCTCGCGCACAAATCCCTGAAACGCGCCGACCGCATTGTGCGCGAAGCGCTCGACGGGGTGCCGCAGCTCAAGGCAGGGAGCGGCCGCAGCTTCTACGCTGTCGGCGGCACCTGGCGCGCGCTTGCGCGCATCCACATCATCCAGAGCGGCTATCCGCTCCAGGTGATGCACGGCTATTCGATTTCGGCTGCCGAGGCACTCGATTTCTCACGTCGTCTCCGCCGGCTTGCGGCCGCCGGCATGCTCGCCGACATCGAGATCGTCGCCGATGCCCGGCGTCCGCTCCTCACCTATGCGGCGCTGGTGCTCGAGCACATCATCCGGGTGGCGAAGCCGAAGACCATCGTGTTCTCGACCTTCGGCGTGCGCGAGGGCCTGTTGCACGAGAAGCTGCCGGACTCCGAACGCAACAAGGACGGACTGATCTGCGCGGCCGAGGAGCTGAACCAGCTGCTGTCGCGTTCGGCAAGGCACGCGCGCGAGCTGATCGCCTGGACCGACCGCCTCGCGCGCGTGGTGAAGCTGCGCGAGACCGCGGAGGACCGCCGCCTGCGCCACGCCGCGTGCCTGCTGTCCGACATCGGCTGGCGCGTGCATCCCGACCATCGCGGCGAGCAGACGCTGAGCCTCGTCGTCAACGGCAATTTCGGCGCGATCACCCACACCGAGCGCGCCTTCGTCGGCCTGTCCGTGTTCTATCGCTATGCGGGGCTCAGCGAGGAGAACCAGCCGCCGGTCGCCATGCAGGAGCTGCTGACGCCGGCGCAGCTCGAACGCGCCCGCCTGCTGGGCGCGGCCTTCCGCGTCGCGCATCTGATCTCGGCGGCTCGTCCGGGCGTCTTGCCCGCGACGCACTTCCGCAGCGTGGGCCGCAAGCTGTTGCTGGTGTTCGAGCACCGCCTCGGCGATCTCGTCGCGGATCGCGTCGGCAGCCGCTTCCGCGCACTCGCCCGCCTGATCAACCGCGCCGGCTCGATCGTGCGGCGGTGACAAACAGAAGCGGCGCGCAAGGCAACGCTGCCTTGGCCAACGGGCGCTCAATGAACAGGCTGGTAAAGCCACGAAGCGGAACATTCTATCGGAGCGGCTGTTCCCAGCCACAGCGCCCCTCCTGTGCGGGCGATCCGGGTTTTTGACCAGGAGCAGCCATTCGATCGCGGCTGCCCTCCGGCGTGACGATGGCTTTCAGTCCGCCGAGCTCGGAGTCGGTGAGAACAAGCTGCCAACGATAGGCACTGAGCACGTCCTGAACGATGGCGAGGCCAAGGCCGGTACCCTCGCCGCGCTCGTCCAGCCTTGCACCGCGTTCGAGCACGCGGCCGCGTTCGGCGGACGCGATGCCCGGGCCGTCGTCCTCGACCGTGATCGCCGGATTCGCGGTGGCATCCGCGCCGATGCGCACTTGGCTCTTGGCGTGACGGGCGGCATTTTCCAGGAGATTGCCCAGCACCTCGGCCAGATCAGTGCGATCGAGCGGCACGATCGGCTCGCCCGTTATGCAGGTCCTGAATTCAAGCCGCTGCGCAGTGGACGTGCGCGCCAGCGTCAGCATCAGGGACTCGACAAGCGGTCTGAGTGGCGTGGAAACATGGCCGCGCTGTCGTGCCGTCCCCCGCGCCCGGGCACGCGCCAGTTCGCGGTCGACGTGACGGCTCATCGCGTCGCCGACGGATTCGATTGCCTGGGCGACGTCCTGCTCACCTCGCCGACGCAAAATCGCGACATCTGCCGCGAGTGCGGCAAGCGGCGTCTTCAATCCGTGCGCCAGGTCAGCGGCACGGCTGCGCGAACGCTCGATCTCGCGCTCCTGGGCATCGATCAGGCTGTTGACCTCTTCCACCAGAGGCTTCACTTCGGCAGGAACGTCGACGGGGAGATGCTTGCGCTGGCCGGAGCGGACGTCCGCGACACCGCGGCGAAGCGCGTCGAGCGGGCGTAAGCCTAGTCCGACTTGGATCGAGGTGGCCACCGCCAGCACCAGGCTCAGCAGGCCGAGCGCCAGCACCAGATCCTTGGCGAATTGCGCGGCGGCGGCCGACGCGCGGGCGAGATCGCCGGCCACCGCGACGCGCACCGGCGCACGGCGGTCGCTCACGGTAAGCAGCACGCGGCGTTCACTGACCAGGAGCCGCGCGTTCGCGGGGCCAAGGATGACGTGACGGTGCAATTCGCCAGGCGACGGCTCATCCTGCGGCAAGTCCAGCGCCGTGTCCCACAGCGAACGTGAACGCAGCACCTGGCCGTCGTCGTCTGATACCTGCCAATACAAACCCGAAAGCGGGTCTGCAAACCGCGGGTCGGCCGGCGGGCGGCCCACCATCAGCTTGCCCTGCGCATCGACGTCGATACCTGCGAGGAGTTGCTTGAGATAGACGTCGAGGTCGTCGCCGATGGTGCGCGTGACGTGGCGCTCGAACAACAGCGTCAGCCCGGCGCCGGCGATGGTCAGCGCGATCAGGATAGCTACGAATCCGCCAGCGATCAGTCGCAGCCGCAGCGAGCCCCGGCTCACGGCGTCCTCTCCGGTACCAGATAGCCGAAGCCGCGCCTGGTCTCGATCAGATCGGCACCGAGCTTCTTGCGCACGCGGCCGACCAGCACCTCGAGCGCGTTCGACTCATGGTCTTCGCCGTGACCATAGACGTTTTCGTCGAGCTCATGCTGCGACACCACGCGGCCTCGGTGGTGCAAGAGAAAGGCGATCAGGCGGTATTCCAAAGGCGACAACGCGACGGGCACGCCGCGCAGCGTCACCTTCATCTGGCGCTCGTCGAGTTCGACCTCGCCGGCGACAATCTTTGGGGAGGCATGCCCCGCCGCGCGGCGCACGATCGAGCGCAACCGCGCCAGCAATTCCTCCATGCGGAAGGGCTTGGGCAGGTAGTCGTCGGCGCCCGCGTCGATACCGTCGACGCGCTCGGCCCAGCTGCCACGCGCCGTCAGGATCAGCACCGGCATGGACCGTCCGTTCGCGCGCCATCGCTTGAGGACGGCGAGGCCGTCCATGCCGGGCAAGCCGAGATCGAGGACGACGGCGCCGTAGTCCTCGGTGTCACCGCGAAACCAGGCTTCCTCGCCGTTGCGGACGGTTTCGACCACATAGCCGCCCGCGCGCAAGGCCGTCTCCACATCGGCCGCGATCCGTCGGTCATCCTCCACGAGCAGCAGGCGCATCACTTCTCCTTGATGCGTTCAATCTCGCCGCTGCGCGCGTCCACATACGCTTCGTAGAGGTGGCCCTTGTCGCCGACGATGCGGAGCTCATAGATCCAGCGGCCGCGCTGACGCTCTATTTCGACGCCGGCGACCTCGCCCGGCAGCTTGCCTCGGACGGATGCGAGGATATCGGCGAGTGACTTGATCTCGCCCGCCTCGACTGCACGGCGAACCGCGTCGGGCGCGCCATTATCGTGGTCGCCTGCAGCCGCGGGCCCTGACGCGAGCACGACGCCCGCCAGCATTGGAACTGCGAGGAATCGCATAAGACCAGCTGATTGCATGGACAAAGAATGCCCCAATCGACCTGACGAAACGCTGACGTGGATCAATAGGGGCCAGGCCGGGCAGCGGACCCCGGTTACCGCCGGCTTCCGGGCCTGGAGCGTTGCCGCTCATTGGTCGCTTGGCTGACAATTCACTGACACCACCCAACAGGTGGCCGTCAGGGCTCTTCTGCCAATTTCCGCTCGACGCCTCGCCGCATGACGCGGCCGGGCGCCACAAGCCGGAGAGAACCATGCGCAAGATCACCATGTTCACCGCCACCGCCGCCTTGCTCGCAGCCGCCGCGACCGCTCACGCCGGCAGCCTCGGGCGTCCCTGCACTGCAGCGCCACAGACAAGCTGGCTGTCGCTCGAACAACTGCAGGCCAGGGTCGAAGCCCAAGGCTACAAAGTTCAGAAGGCCAAGCTCAAGAATGCCTGTGGTGAACTCTACACTATCGACAAGTCGGGCAGCCGGGTCGAGTTGTTTGTCGATCCGACCAGCGGCCAGATCGTCGGTCAGCTGTAAGGGTCAGCACCATGAGCGCCATTCACGACGCGACCCTGGCTGGCGGCGAGAAGCCGCCGGCCTCGGTCAAGGTCTGGGACGCCTTCGTGCGCATTTTCCATTGGTCGCTGGCCGGGCTGTTTCTGCTCGCTTATGCGACCGGTGACGAGATCGAAAATGTCCATATCGCCGCCGGCTATATTATTGCCGGGTTGCTCGCGTTACGGATCGTGTGGGGCTTCGTGGGGCCGCGCCATGCGCGCTTTCGCGACTTCGTGCGTTCCCCGCGTGCAGTGCTCGCCTACATGCGCGACGTGGCGCTGCTGAGGGCGCCACGCTATCTCGGCCACAATCCAGCCGGTGGCACGATGGTGGTGGCGCTGATCGTCACTCTGCTCGGCACCTGCCTCACCGGTTACATGATGACGACCGGTAGCTTTTGGGGAGCAAAATGGGTGGAGGAGGTGCATGAGGCGTTCGCCAACCTCACGATCGGTCTCGTCGTCGTCCACGTGTTTGGCGTCCTGCTGGCGAGCTTCGAGCACCGCGAGAGCCTGGTGAAAGCGATGATCACCGGGAGGAAGCGTCCAACATGAGCGAGATTGGTTGGCCTTACTGCCGCCTCTCCGAGAGGTGGGACGGCAGCTTGGCTTCCATTGGCGACGACCGAATTGACTGAGGTCGGCCGAAACGCTCCACCAAGAGCGAGCAGCCTCCCACAATGGCTGGCGCGCTTGAGGCAAATCAACTCACCAGCGCGCTGGTGGAGTAATCGAGACCTGCAGCCGATTGGCGCTTCTCTCGCCCGTGGGTGTGGGATCTTCCTCATGCGAGTCAGACGCGGAACTCTGCTTCTCACCTCTTCTGGGGGCGCATTCGTTCGTACGCTCTTCGCGGTTGCACTGAGCTTGTTACCTTCCGTGTCGATGGCGCGGGACGATGTGAAGCTGAGCGATGCGCAGGCGCGGAATCTAGGTGTGCGCGTGACCCATCCGATCGCGAGCCGGACCGACCTGACGCTGCCCTATCCTGTCCAAATCGTGATCCCGACGCCGCAATTGTGGGTGGTCAGCGCACCGGTGTCCGGCATGGTCGCCAATCTCCGGGCCGGGCGCGGCGACCGCATCTCGGCCGGCCAGCCGCTGGTCACCCTGGAAAGTCCAAGTTTCGTCTCTCAACAGCGCGACTACCTGCACGCGATCGCACAGGAGCTTCTCGCCGCCCAGCAGCTCAAGCGTAACGTCGATCTGTTCGAAGGCAAGGCTGTACCGCAACGCGTGTTGGAAACCAGCCAGGCCGAGGCGCGTCAGGCTACTCTCGTCGTCGCCGAGCGGCGGCAGATGCTGCATCTGAGCGGGATGTCCGATGAGGTAATTTCGCGGCTGGCCCAGGAAGCGGCTATCAGCGGGACGCTCACGGTCAATGCGCCGCAGCCTGCATCGGTGGTCGATGTCATGGTATCGCCAGGACAACGGGTCGAACAATCCACGCCGCTCATCAAGCTCGCGCGGCTCTCGCCGCTATGGGCCGAAATCGCGGTTCCTGCCGCCAATATCCGAGCGATCCGCACCGGTGCAAGTGTCGAGTTTGAGAATTATTCAACGCCCGGCAAGGTCGTACTGGTCTCCGAGACCATCGACCCTGGCACCCAAACCATTCTGGTTCGCGCGGAAGTGCCCAACGACGGAGAGCTGCATCCTGGTCAGACGACCGCAGCCCGCATCGGCTTTCTCTCCGCCGGTGAAAGCGCCTGGGAGATTCCCTATAGCGGGCTGGTGCGGCGGGGCGAACAAACGTCGGTCTTTGTCGCGTTCGACGGCGGTTTTCGGCTAGTCTCGGTCAAGCTGGTTGCGGAAGATCAGGACCATGTCGTCGTGTCGGGCCCCGTGACAGAGCAGGACGAGATCGCAATCGGGGGCATCTCGGCGCTTCGCGGCATTCTCTCGGGACTGGGACAGTAGATGCTCCGGCGACTGATCGCTTTCGCGCTTTCCCAGCGATTGTTCGTTATGCTGGGGGTGGTGCTGTTGGTCGCCGCCGGCGTCGTCCTCCTGCCCGGCCTGCCGATCGACGCGTTTCCCGACGTCTCCCCGGTCCAGGTGAAGATCATCATGAAGGCGGCGGGCCTCACCCCCGAAGAGGTCGAGCAGCGCATCACGGTCCCTATCGAGCTTGAACTGCTTGGATTGCCTAACAAGAAAGTCCTTCGTTCAACCACGAAGTATGCATTGGCTGATATCACCGTCGATTTCGAAGACGGCACTGACATCTACTGGGCGCGCAACCAGGTGTCGGAACGACTATCGAGCATCTCGCGTGATTTCCCTGACGGGGTGAGCGGCGGTCTTGCGCCGATCACGAGTCCCCTGGGCGAAATGTTCATGTTCACGATCGATAGTCCCGAACTCTCGCTCGCCGAACGCCGGGGCCTGCTCGATTGGGTGATCCGTCCCGCCCTGCGTACTGTCGCCGGTGTTGCCGACGTCAATGCGCTCGGCGGTTATGTGCGCGCCTTCGAGATCGTGCCGCGCAGCGATGCACTTGCCGCCCGCGGCATATCGCATGACCTGTTCCGTCGGGCGATCGAAGCCAACAGTCGCAACGATGGCGCCGGACGGGTGAACCAGGGCGAGGACAGCACCTTGGTTCGGGTTGAAGGCAGCATCCGGTCGACAGAAGATATCAAGGCCATAGTCGTTGACACGCGCGAGGGAGTGCCGATCCTGGTCAAGGACGTCGCGAACGTCCAGGTCGGGACGCTGACCCGCTATGGCGCAGTTACGTCGGACGGGCACGGCGAAACCGTCGAGGGGCTGGTCCTCGGCTTGCGCGGCGCCAATGCGGGGCAGCTCGTCCGAGACGTACGTGCCCGACTTGCCGAGCTGCAGCCCTCGCTGCCGAGGAGCGTTTCGATCAACGTGTTTTATGACCGCAGCCGCTTGGTCAACCGCGCGGTGGGCACGGTGATTCGGGCGCTCGGCGAGGCCACCGTCCTCGTCATCGTTCTTCTGCTGCTTTTCCTCGGCAACTGGCGCGCCTCGCTGGTGATCGCTCTCAGCCTGCCGCTGGCCATTCTCATGGCGCTCATCGTCATGCGCGTCGTGGGAATGTCGGCCAACCTGATGAGCCTGGGTGGACTTGCGAGGATCGGCATGTTGATCGACGCGCTGGTTGTCGTCGTCGAGAACATCGTCGGCAACCTCGGCAAGCACGAACCGAGCAAGGCGACTCCGCTGATCCACCTGGTGTACCGGTCGGTTTGCGAAGTCCTGGAACCCGTCGCCTCGGGCGTCCTCATCATCATGATCGTGTTCGTACCGCTGCTGACCCTGCAGGGATTGGAAGGGAAGCTATTCATCCCAGTCGCACTGGCAATCATTTTCGCGCTCGCCAGCTCGTTGCTGCTGGCGCTGACCGTGATCCCGGTCGCAACCTCCTATCTGCTGAAGTCCGCGTCACATCGCGATCCCCTGCTGATTCGTGCGGCACAGCGGATCTACGCACCGGCGCTGGACTGGGCCTTGGACAACGAGCGCAAGGTGATTGCTGCAGCGCTGATCGGCCTGCTCGCTGCGGGCTTCGGTTATTCAAAGCTCGGCAAGACCTTTATGCCGACGATGGACGAAGGCGACATCATCGTCAGTGTAGAGACGCTTCCTTCCGTCAACCTCGACGAGTCATTGGCTATAAATGCAAGGCTCCAGACCGCACTTCTGGCCGTACCGGATATTGCCGGTATCGTCGCACGGACCGGGTCGGACGAGCTCGGCCTCGATCCCATGGGCCCCAACCAGACCGACACGTTCCTCGTGCTCAAGCCGGCCGCCGAGAGACAGACCGACAGTCGCGAGACCCTGCTGCAGAAGCTTCGTGAGGTTCTGAACGGCTTTCCCGGTATCTCGCTCAGCTTCACCCAACCGATCGACATGCGCGTGCAGGAGATGATCAGCGGCGTGCGCGGCGACGTCGCAGTGAAGATCTTCGGCCCCGACATCGGCAGACTGAACGAAATCGCGGCAAAGCTGTCGGGCATCCTGTCCGGCATAGACGGTGCCGAGGACGTCTACACCACGCTCAACGAAGGCGCTGAATATTACACGGTGGCCGTCAATCGAATGGAGACCGGTCGCCTCGGCCTGACGGTGGACTCCATAGCGAACTCACTCCGCACGCAAATCGAGGGCCGAACGATCGGGACCGCGCTTGAGGGGGGACGCCGCACGCCGATCCTCATCCGCGGGAGCAAGTCGACCAGGGAGACGCCGACGCTGTTGGCGAGCCTGCCAATGACGCTCGCTTCCGGACAGCATGTGGCGCTGTCGCAGGTCGCCCGAATCCAACGAGTGGACGGCCCCGTGAAAATCGACCGCGAAGACGGCTCGCGGATGAGCGTGGTCCGCGCCAACGTCCGGGGCCGCGACATGGTGGGCTTCGTCGAAGCGGCGCGCCAGAAAGCCGCCGAACTCCCGCTCCCGGAAGGCTACCGGCTGACCTGGGGCGGGCAATTCGAGAACCAGCAACGTGCCGCCGCACGTCTGTCTGTCGTGGTGCCGGTTGCGATCGGTCTGATCTTCCTGCTGCTCTTCACCACATTCGGCGCCATACGACAGGCCTTGCTGGTCCTCGTCAACATTCCCTTTGCCTTGATCGGGGGCGTCTTCGCACTGGTTCTGACGGGCGAATATCTTTCAGTGCCAGCCTCCGTCGGCTTCATCGCGCTGCTCGGCATCGCCGTTCTTAATGGTGTTGTCCTGGTCTCTCATTTCAATCAGCTGCGGGCCCGCGGCCTGAGCGAGAATCGTATCGTCGTCGAAGGCGCCATGCGTAGGCTTCGGCCGGTGCTGATGACCGCGAGCATTACGGCGTTCGGCTTGATCCCGCTGCTGTTTGCCTCCGGTCCAGGATCCGAAGTCCAGCGACCGCTCGCCGTTGTCGTGATCGGAGGGCTCCTGTCGTCCACCCTGCTCACTTTGATTCTCTTGCCGATCCTGTATCGCCGCTATGGCGGGACGCCGAAGGTGACCTGATGATCGACCAGCCGGTCTGCCTCACGCTGATCTTGTCTCGCCAACTCTGCGACGAGGTGTTCGACTATCTTACCGAGCAGACCGATCTTGTTTCGGGGTTCACCGCATTGCACGGGGCTGGTCACGGCGCCGAAGTCCGATTGCACACGGCGGCCGAACGCGTGAAGGGCAACGCCGATCAGGCCATCGTGCAGATCATCATGGCGAGGAGCGATGCTGGCCGCTTGCTCGACCGACTGCGAGTTCCGTTCGCCGGAGCCAAGATCGTCTACTGGACGACGCCCGTGACGGAGTTCGGCGCGATCGACTGAAGCAGCCTATTCCGCCGAGGCCTTGGCGTGGCGCTCGGAGGATTCCAGCGCGGCCGCGCTCATGCTGCGCCGGCGCCAGACGTATCCGACGACCAGCACGACGACGACGCCGAGAGCTGCGCAGAGATATTCGCCGCCTCCGCCGCCATGCGCGAATTGCGGTGGGATGCGCAAGGCGCCGAGCATGTTGTCCAGCGAGGCGCCGAACGGACCGTCGAACAGCGTGTGCAGCCTCGGCGCGATGCCGGGATCGGTCGCGATCACTTCGCCCGCGATCCAGCCGAGCAGCGCCGCGCCGGCCCACACCAGCACCGGCAGCCTTGCGAGCAGCGCCATGATCAGCGCCGCGCCGGCGACGATCAAGGGCACGCTGATGGCAAGACCGAGCACCAGCAAGGGCGCGCTGCCATTGGCGGCCGCGGCCACCGCAATGACGTTGTCCAGGCTCATGACGATGTCGGCGACGACGACGATCTGCACGGCCTGCCACAGATGCGAGGCCGACTCGACGCCGTCCTCGTCCTCCTGTTCCGGCACCAGCAGCTTTGCCGCAATCACGATCAGCGCAAGACCGCCGACCAGCTTGAGGTACGGCAGCTCCATCAGGCTCGCGACGATGCCCGTGAAGATGATCCGCAGCAGCACCGCGGCGCCGGCACCCAGGATCATGCCCCACAGCCGATGCCGCGGCTTGAGGCCGCGGCAGGCGAGCGCAATCACCAGCGCATTGTCGCCGGACAAGAGGATGTTGATCCAGATGATCTTGCCGACAGCGACCCAGAAAGTCGGTTCGGCCATCTCAACGCGGAACTGGGTGAAGAATGCCCCGATCGTAGCGGGATCGAAGATCTGCCAGAGCCAGTTCACACTACGTCCTTTCGCCGCGTCTCGTTACCTGATCGGCTGACGGATCAGCCGACGATCTCGTTGCCCGAGAAGAACTGCGCGATCTCGATCGCAGCGGTTTCCGGCGCATCCGAACCGTGCGCGGAGTTCTCGCCGATCGACTTTGCGTAGAGCTTGCGGATGGTGCCGTCAGCCGCCTTGGACGGATCGGTCGCGCCCATCACGTCGCGATACTTGGAGACGGCACCCTCGCCTTCCAGCACCTGGACCACCACGGGGCCGGACGTCATGAAGTCCACGAGCTCACCGAAGAAGGGGCGCGCCTTGTGGACCGCATAGAAGGTCTCGGCCTGTTCCTTGGTCATGCGGATGCGCTTCTGCGCGACGATACGCAGGCCCGCCTTCTCGATCACGGCGTTAACCGCACCGGTGAGGTTACGCGCGGTGGCGTCGGGCTTGATGATCGAGAAGGTGCGTTCGATGGCCATGATGTTGTCCTTGAAGAGAAAACGGTGGTTCGGAGTTGCCGGGCTTATATCGGCGCCTTCGCAATACGGCAAGCGACCGCCAAAACCGACTCGGGGACGCTTCGCCGCAGCCCAGGGGCCGGAATTCCAAGATGGATTACAACGATTTCACCCAAATGAACCCAATCTGAAGGCCTCGTCAGGGTTTGGTTCAGCCTCGTTCGGATAACCTCAGGTCCATCGAAACCAAAGCCTCTGCCCGAGGCGGACCGTTTCGGCGGCCTTTCCATCGACGCGATAGCCCCGCGCCGACAGATTTGAGGAGATCACCATGTTGAGGAAACTTTCGCTCGCCGCGATCGCCGCGGTTGCGCTTGGTGCCGCGCTGGCACCGACCTCCGCGTCCGCTCATTGGCATGGCGGCTGGGGTCATGGCGGCGGCGGTGGCTGGCATCATGGCTGGGGTGGCCCGCGCTTCTATGCCCCCGTCTCCTACGGCTACGGCGGCTGCTATGTGCGCCGGCTGGTCCCGACCCCCTGGGGACCCCGCTGGCGGATGATCAACCGCTGCTACTGAGCCCGACAGCACCTTTCCAAGGATACCTGACCCCAAGGATACCTGACCCCAAGGGTACCTGAGCCCCCCAAGGTACCTTCCAAGCGAAGCCCCGGCGTCCCCAGCGCCGGGGCTTTGTATTCGCAGGGGGATATTGCGTGGCTTCACACAATTTTTGCTAGAATGCCTCGCAATCGCCGGAGTGGCGAAACCATTTGGGGACCAAGGACTTGGTACGGTGTCGCTTCTTTGAGAACACGGAACCCTGCGATGGTTAGTCTTTTCGCCGATGACAGCGAGCAAATCGACCGGCGCACCAGCCGCTCGATCCGCGATGCGGTGGGCGAACGGCTCCAGCAGAGCCTGCGGCCCGAAGCCAGGCTGCCGACGCACCTCGAGCAACTCCTCAATGAGCTGAAGCAGCGCGAGCGCGATTCGCACTGAGTTGACGAGCACCGGCTTGCAGACACGGAAAAACGGGTTGCGTTTGATCGCCGGTGCGGTGACAAGGCCGCATGCTCTCCATTAGCGACCTCTCCATCCGCCTCGCCGGACGCCTTCTGATTGACCAGAGTTCCGTGCAGATCACGCCCGGATCCCGCGTCGGCATGGTCGGTCGCAACGGCACCGGCAAATCGACCCTGTTCAAGGTGATCCGCGGCGAGCTCGCGGCCGAGCACGGCACGGTGACCCTGCCGCCCCGTTGGCGCGTCGGCAGCCTCGCGCAGGAAGCGCCGAACGGCCCCGAGAGCCTGATCTCGGTCGTGCTCAAGGCCGACCTCGAACGCGACGCGCTGCTCACCGAGGCCGAGAGCGCGACCGATCCACACCGGATCGCCGAGATCCAGACCCGGCTGGTCGACATCGACGCCCATTCGGCGCCGAGCCGCGCCGCCGCGATCCTCTCCGGCCTCGGCTTCTCGGCCACCGACCAGCTCCGCCCCTGCGCCGAATTCTCCGGCGGCTGGCGCATGCGTGTCGCGCTCGCCGCGACGCTGTTCGCCGCTCCCGACCTGTTGCTGCTCGACGAGCCCACCAACTATCTCGACCTCGAAGGCACGCTGTGGCTGGAGGATCACCTCGCGCATTATCCGCGCACCGTGATCGTGATCAGCCATGACCGCGACCTGCTGGAAAGCTCGGTCGACCAGATCCTGCATCTGGATCGCAGCAAGCTCACGCTTTACAAAGGCACCTACTCCTCCTTCGAGGAGCAGCGCGCCATGCGCGAGATGCTCGATGCCAAAGCGGTCAAGCGCCAGGAAGCCGAACGCGCCCGCCTGCAGGCCTTCGTCGACCGCTTCAAGGCCAAGGCCTCGAAAGCCCGCCAGGCGCAGTCCCGTGTGAAAATGCTGGAGCGGCTGAAGCCGATCACGGCGCTGGTCACCCAGGACGTACGCGAGATCAGCTTTCCGGCGCCGGAGAAAATCCTGTCGCCGCCGATCATCGCCGCCGACAACGTCGTGGTCGGCTACGATCCGAACACGCCCGTGCTGAACCGCGTCACCTTGCGCGTCGACAATGACGACCGCATCGCGCTGCTTGGTTCCAACGGCAACGGCAAGTCGACCCTTGTGAAACTGCTCGCCGGCCGCCTCGCGCCGTTCTCGGGCAAGGTGACCCGCGCCGACAAGCTCTCGATTGCCTATTTCGCCCAGCACCAGCTCGACGAATTGAACGAGGATGCCTCGACCTACGACCACGTCCGCAAGCTGATGGGCGAGGCGCCCGAAGCGAAAGTACGCGCCCGCGCCGGCGCCATCGGATTTTCCGGCAAGGCGGCTGACACCAAGGTTGGAAAATTGTCGGGCGGCGAGAAGGCGCGGCTCCTGCTGGGACTTGCGACCTTTTTCGGCCCCAACATGATCATCCTGGACGAGCCGACCAACCATCTCGACATCGACAGCCGCGCCGCGCTTGCGGAAGCCATCAACGAATTCCCCGGCGCCGTCATCATGGTTTCGCATGATCGCTATCTGATCGAGTCCTGCGCCGATCAACTCTGGATCGTCGCCGACCGCACCGTGACCAATTACGACGGCGATCTCGACGAATATCGCCGCCTGGTGCTGTCCGCGCGCAATGGCGAGCCCGCCCCGCGCGAGCGCAACGCGCCGAGCGAGAAGCCGCAGCGTCCGCGATCGGACAATCGCGGCTCACTGAAGAAACGTATCGCTGAAGCCGAATCCGAGATCGCCCGCGTCAGCGAGATCATCAGCAAGATCGACACTGCGCTCGCCCTGCCCGACATCTTCAGCCGCGACCCCAAGCAAGCCGCGCAACTGTCGAAGGCTCGCGCGAACGCAGCCGACGCGCTCGCGCGCGCAGAGGAGCAGTGGCTCGAGGCAAGCACGCAGTTCGACGAGGCGGCGGGTTGACGCCCCCACAAGGGCCGACATTAAAATCCGAAAAACAACCCCATGCACAGTACCGGTATTTTGCTACCCAGCAATAAGTCGTTGAATAACCTGTCTTTGCCGCACCGACTGAGCCGGCCCGTCTGGCGAAGCTTCGTCGGCAACAGGCGGGAACTAGCGCTCCCGCATGATCTCGTGCCGGTAGCGCTGCAGCGGCGATAGCAGGTAGCTCAGGATGGTGCGCGAACCGGTCCTGATCTCGACGGTCACCGCCATCCCCGGCGACAAATTGACGAGGCGGTCGTCCACCTGCATCTGGGTACGATCGAGCGAGATACGGGCGCTGTAGCTCAACTCCTGCCCGCTGGGCTCGCTGCTGTCGCGTTGCGTCCCGGGCGCACGATCGCTCCCGCGCTCCTGCGGCCGATCGCGGACGATGGCGTCCTGCGAGACGCTCACGACCCGGCCTGCGAGAAGCCCGTAACGGGTGAAATTGAAGGTATCGATCTTGATGGCGGCGCCCTGCCCGGCCTCGACAAATCCGATGTCACGATTGGAGATCATCGCCTCGATCTCGAGCCGCGTATCGGTCGGCACGATCACCAGCAGCGACTGTGCGGGCGTGACCACGCCGCCTACGGTGTGGACCGCGAGCTGCTGCACGACGCCGTCGACCGGGGACGTCAGTTGCTGAAGTCTCGTCCTCTGCTGCGCCTTGATCAGATCGCGTGCGACGCCATTGGCCTTCTGTTCGCTTTTGGCAAGCTCGTCGGAGAGACTTTTCCTGTACTCGGCCAGGGCCTGGATGCGGGTCTCCCGGATCACTGCGACGGCCGCCTCGGCCTCCTTCAAGCGGCTGCTCTGGACGCGAAGCTCCTCCTGCTGCTCGATCTGGAGCTGGAGGGTCTCATAGTAGGTCAGCTTCGAGCCGATCTCCTTCTCCATCAGCGTCTTGCGGATCTCGACACGCTGCTGGGTGACCGGCAGCAACGCATCAAGCTTGTGAATCGTCGCCGCAATGGTCTGATGTTCGGCCTCCTTCTGCGCTTCCTGACGTGCCAGCGCCGCGAGCTTGGCCCTGTTCTCGCTGACCTGATTGGCGAGGAGCTGCCGTTGCGTCGCGACCAGCATGGGATCGGCGTCCTCTGGTACGACGAGATCGACGGACACATCTTCGCTGCCCGCCAATGCGGCGCGGAGGCGCGCGACGTTGAGCCGCTCGGCCATGAGATCGTCGTGCAGACGATCGCGCTCTGCGGCGTTCACGGTCGGATCAAGCTCGATCAGCAGGTCGCCAGATTTGACCGGTTGCCCGTCCTGCACGTGAATGGCGCGCACCACCCCGGTCTCGAACGGCTGGACCACCTTGCTTCGCCCGCTCGACACGACCTTGCCGGTTGCGGAGGCCACGATGTCGATCGTGCCCCATGCCGACCAGGCCAGCGCCGCGCAGACAAGCAGCATCAGCGCCAGGGCGATGGCGCGGCCGATCGGCGATGGCGGTGTTTCCGTGATTTCCAGCGCCGCCGGCAGGAAGGCGACTTCATCGGCGCGGCGGCCCTTTCCATTCCGGAACGGGATCACGGTCTGCTCCGGCCGAGCGGCCGGCACAGTGCTAGCCGACCTCATAAATGCCCCCCTGGAGACGATGCAGGGCGGCATAGCGGCCGCCGGTCTTGATCAGCGCATCATGCGTGCCGTCCTCGACCAGACGGCCGCGTTCCAGGGTGAAGATGCGATCGGCGCCGCGGACGGTGGACAGACGGTGCGCGATGATCAGGACGGTGCGGCCTTTCGCGATCTCCTTCATGTTGTCATGGATGATCCGCTCGCTTTCATAGTCGAGCGCACTGGTGGCTTCGTCGAAGATCAGGATCCGGGGATTGCCCACCAGCGCGCGGGCAATCGCGATGCGCTGGCGCTGCCCGCCCGAGAGCGTCGAGCCGCGCTCGCCGACCACCGTATCGTAGCCCTCGGGGAGCTCCAGAATGAAATCATGCGCGCCCGCCAGCTTTGCCGCGTCGATGATGCGGGCCATCGGCAGGCTTGGATCGGCCAGCGCGATGTTGTCGCGTACCGAACGGTTGAACAGCATGTTGTCCTGGAGCACGATTCCGATCTGCCGACGGAGCCCGGCCGGGTCGGTCGTCATCAGATCCATTCCGTCGACCAGCACGCGGCCGCTTTGCGGAACGTAGAGCCGCTGCACCAGCTTGGCGAAGGTGCTTTTGCCCGAGCCGGACGATCCGACGATGCCGACGGTTTGTCCGGCTGGAATATCGAATGAGACATCGTGCAGGATCTCGGGCCCATCGAGCCGGTAGCGGAAAGACACGTGCTCGAAGCGGATGTTGCCCCGGATCGGCGGCAGCCCCGCGCGGGCGGCGGAATAAGCCGGCTCCGCCGCGCTGTTGAGGATGTCGCCGAGCCGCGCGATCGACAGTCGCGCCTGATGAAAATCCTGCCAGACCTGCGCGAGCCGCAGCACCGGGGCCGACACCCGCCCCGCGAAGATGTTGAAGGCCACGAGCTCGCCGACCGTCAAGGCGTCACCGATCACCAGTCTGGCGCCGACATAGAGAATGGCGGCGGTGACGACCTTGCTGACGAGCTGCACGAGCTGGCTTGCCGTGTTGCCGAGGCTGGTGACACCGAAGCTTGCGGAAACATAGCCGGCGAGCTGCTCTTCCCAGCGACGCTGCATCTGCGGCTCGACCGCCATTGCCTTCAGCGTTTCGATGCCGCTGACGCTCTCGACCAGGAAGGCCTGGTTCTCGGCGCCACGGCGAAATTTCTCGTCCAGCCTGCGGCGAAACAGCGGCGTCGCCACGGCCGAGATCGCGATGTAGAACGGGAACGACGCCAGCACGATGAAGCTCATCTGCGCCGAATAGGCGAACATCACCGCCAGGAACACCGAGGTGAAGACCAGGTCGATGAGAAGCGTCAGCGACGAGCTGGTGATGAAATTGCGGATGTTCTCGAGCTCACGGACCCGGGCCACGGAATCTCCGACGCGCCTGGCCTGAAACCACGCCATCGGCAGCGCCAGCAGATGGTGGAACAGGCGGGCCCCGAGCTCGACGTCGATGCGGTTGGTCGTGTGCGCAAACAGGTAATTGCGCAGGATCCCGAGCACGGTGTCGAACAGGGAGACGACGACGAGGCCGATGACGAGGACGTCGAGCGTGGACAGCGAGCGGTGCACCAGCACCTTGTCGATGACGACCTGGAAGAACAGCGGCGAGACCAGCGCAAAAAGCTGGAGGAAGAACGAAGCCGCCAGCACTTCGCTCAGCAGCCGCCGGTATTTGCCGATCGCGCCGATGAACCAGGTGATATCGAAGTGCCGCCCGAGGTCAGACAGGCCGGCGCGCCGGACCATCAGGATCAAGCCGCCGTCCCAGATCGCGCTCAGCTCGTCGCGATCCATCAGCACCGGCCGCTGCGCCTCCGGGGACTGCACCAGCACCTTGTCGGCGGAGGCCTTTGCGATGACCATGAAGCCGCCGTCCCGCAGCATTGCGATCGCAGGCAGCGGGGTGTCCGACAGACGGCTCCACCGCGTTCGATAGATTCGAGCTTTAAGCCCGAGAGACCTCGCGCAGCGGACGATATCCGCTGCGCCGAAGCATGCCGCGCCCAGCCGGTGCCTTAGCTGCTCGCGATCGGCCGCAACACCTTGCAGATGCAGCAGCGTCAGCAACGCATCGAGCCCCGTGTCGGTGGAGACCGCATTCGTCGTCATCAGCGTTCTCCGGGCCGATGCAGCGAGAACGCCACGGCGTGAAGTCGAATCAAGCTTGGCCAGCAGCAGCGCTCCATCCGTTCCCTCCCCCCTTGTGGGGGAGGGACAGGTAGGGGGGTGCCCCACGGGGATTCTTTCCGTCGTTCGGTCGCTAACACCGCATCTTCAACCATCGGCACCTTTTCCTGGGCTACCCCTCTCCCTAACCCTCCCCCACAAGGGGGGAGGGAACGCACCTCCGTCGGAGCGCTAGTGAGGCTCATCCCATCAGGCCTTACTGTCAGGCGTGCTGCGGCGGTGCGAGCACCTGGCTCTGCGTCGCGTGCGGATCGGGCAGCGGCATCTCGCCGTTCCCGTCACCTGCGGGAACGAAGCTGGCCGCCATGGCCTGGTTGAGCAGCATCGCCGCCGCAAACGCTCCGCCCTGGATGACGACATTGTTGCCGGTGCCGCCGTCCAGTATGTCGAGACCGCCGCCGCCGATCAGCACGTCATCACCGGCACCACCCGCCAGCGTGTCGTTGCCGGGGCCGCCGATCAGCACGTCGTCGCCGTTGCCGCCGTTGGCGACGAGCTGGATGCCGCCCTGCAAGCCGGAAGCCGTGATGACGTCGTCGCCATCGAGGCCGTTGATGACGATCCTGTCGCCCGCGCCGGCGTCGGTGATGTTGATGTCCTGGCCAAGGCCCGACACCGTGATGATGCCATCGTGCTCGGTCACCGTGATGACGTCGTTGCCGCCGGTTGCGTTGATGGTCACGGTATCCGCGGCGCCGTCATTGGCGCCGAGATCGAGGTCGACCTGGCTGACGCCGGTGCCGGAGAGGTCGCCGACGGTAATGTTGTCGGCACCGCCGAGCGCATTGAACTCGACATGTTCGACCCCGTTCAGGTCCATCGCAATGGCGGCAACATCTCGCGTGAACAGCACCCGGCCGCCATTGGCCGAGATGTTGATGGTCTCGCTGATATTGGCGCCGTTGAATGCCAGCGTGTCGGTGCCCTTCCCGCCTTCGACGGTATCGCTGCCGTCGCCGGGGTTCCAGACGAAGGTGTCGTCGCCCGCACCGAGATTGGCGAAATCGTTGCCGCGTCCCCCGTTCACCAAGTCATTGCCGGCACTGCCGGTGATGGTGTCGTTGCCGTCGCCGCCGTTGATGTTGAGGATGAACGACTGTCCCGCCTTGATGGAAGACGCATTGATGACGTCATTGCCTTGTCCGCCGTTGATGCCGAGCACATCACCGGCGTCCGCATGTGCAATCGTCACCTGCGCAGCGAGACCGTTGACCACGATCGATCCGCCGGAGGTCAACACCGATATGTTGTCGTCACCGGTCGTGCCGTTCACGGTCACGCGGTCCGCCGCGCCATCGCCGCTCTGGCTGCCGGGGCCGGCACTGAGGTCGATGGCAACCTGCGTGATTCCTGTCCCGGTCAGATCGTTGACGGTGATGTTGTCGGCATCGCCTGCTGCCGCGATCTGCACGTGCTCGATGCCAGCGAGGTCCATGACGATAGCGCCGACGTCACGGGTAAGTAGCGCACGGCTTCCGTTCGCCGAGACGGACATGTTCTCAGCCACATTGGCGCCGTCGAACACCAGCGTATCGGTTCCCGCGCCGCCTTCGACAGTGTCGCTGCCGTCACCGGGATTCCACGTGAAGATGTCGTCGCCTGCGCCGAGAAGCGCGACGTCATTGCCGCGGCCGCCGATGACCTTGTCGTTGCCGTCGCCGCCGATCAGGGTGTCGGCTCCCTGGCTGCCGGTGATGGTGTCGTTGCCCGCACCGCCGTCGATGGTCAGCCCGATCACCGCGCCGAGCGTGGATGCATCGATCACGTCGTTGCCGCCGAGCGCCTGCACGACCAGCCGGTCGTTGCCCGCCTCTGCATTTGCGATCGTCACGAGCTCCGGCAGCCCCGTGACCGTGACCGTTGTGCCCGTGGCTGTGACCTCGATGTGCTGATTGCCGTTGCTGCCGTTGACGGTCACCGTGTCAGCTGCGCCGTCGCCTTGTGTCCCTCCCGGAACGGCTCCGAGATCGACCAGCACCTGCTTGACGCCGGTCCCGGTGAGGTCGCCGACGGTGATGTTGTCGGAGCCGCCGCGCGCATCGAATTCGATCTGCTCGACGCTGTTGATATCCATCGTGATGTTGGCGACATCGCGGGTAAAGCGCACCCGGCCGCCATTGGCCGAGATGTCGATGGTCTCGTTGATGTTGGCGCCATTGAAAAGCAGCTTGTCGCTGCCCGATCCGCCTTCGACCGTGTCGCTGCCGTCACCGGGATTCCAGATGAAAGTGTCGTCGCCACTCCCGAGCTGGGCGACGTCGTTGCCGCGTCCGCCATTGACGATGTCGTCCCCGCTGCCGCCGATGATGAGGTCGTTGCCGTCGCCGCCGATGATCCTGTCGTTGCCGGCGCCGCCATCGAGCGTCAGCGAGATCAGGGTGCCGAGCCCGTTGCCCGCGGTGATGACATCGTCGCCGCCGCCACCGTGCAAGACCAGATTTTCCGTCGTGCCGATGTCGAGCGAGAACGGCGCCGCGCCCGTCCCGTCGAGCCGCACGCGGGTGCCGTTCGCCGTGATCGTGAACGTCTCGGCGGCGTTGCTTCCGTTGACCTGAGCCGTATCGTTGCCCTCACCACCTTCGAACAGGTTGGTGCCGCCGCCCGGATTCCAGACCATGACATCGTCGCCGGCCTCGCCGAACAGCTGGTTGTCGCCGCTGCCGCCGTCCAGGATGTCGTTACCCGCTCCGCCGAACAGCAGATCGTTGCCGCCGCCCCCCTTGATCAAATCGTTGCCGGCCTGACCAAACAGGAGGTCGGCTCCCGAGCCGCCCGTGATCCTGTCATTGCCGTCGCCACCGAAGATGTGCACCGCCGGCATCGGGCCGTGGCATTCGTCGACGGTGATCGTGTCGTCACCGCCTTGACCGAAGATGTCGATCGCGGTGGTGTTGTCGACGGTGGGTTCGCCACCAACCGTTTTCACGTGCCCGTTATTGACCAGGATGCGGCCGGACTTGTCGCGACTTATCACGAGGCCGTTATTCGCGCTGTCGCCAAAAATGGTGAGCTGCCCCGTAACCGGGGAAAACACAGAGGTAATGGACATCCAAATGATCCTTCCGACCTAGCCCCTCCCCTCGGTGCGTAGCATTCGCGCGAATGACATTCTTGAACCGTTGCTTGAGACGCGCGTGATTATTCTGGAGATTTCCTCCAGTTTTGCTTCGGGGCAGTTTTCGAAAGCGGATGCGAAGGCTCTCTCATCACGAATCGCGTGATCACGGATCACGCGTAACGCCCCCGTGATTTTCAACGCGCGCGGAAGAACGCGGCTCGAGGCAATGAAGGCGCTTTGGCGAAGGTCGGCATCCGCGATGTCGAAACTCGCGAACAAGATCGCCGGCGAGCGCGAACGGAGAGATCACGGTTCACGCCCGCCCATCGCAATCAATGGATGCAAAATCGCTTGAGGTTGGGGGCAAGCATACGCGGCCGATTGCAGCGACAGCTGCAACCAGCATCAGGGCAAAAGGCCAACCCGTTACGCCGCCGACTTCTTCTTCGGCTTCGGCTTGGTCGCCTTCGGCATGACCGGAGCTTCCGGCGTGCCCTCGATCGAGGACAGGCGACCGGCCGTGAAGGTGTAGATGCCGGCGCGCGGACCGGTCGTCCAGGTCACGACCGCAACGCGCCTGCCGGCGGCATCACCGGAGAGGTTGACGCTCGAGGGCGCGCCGATGCCGCGCACCACATCGCATTCGGTGTGGCCGAGCGCGACGGTGCCGCCCATGGGAGCCGGCGCGGTCGTCGACGCATTCGCATCAGCCGGCCCGGGCGGCGGCGCCATGCCAGCACAAGCCCCGTCGGCACTGACCAGATCCTCGGCCCCAACCGGCTTGTCGGGGGTCAGCGGCGGCGACTCGATCGAGATGCTTTTGATGAACAGGCGGCTGGGCGTGTTGAACCACTGGGCATCCCTGGACAACAGATCGGTCCCGCCCGAACAGCCCGCGACCAGCGGGGCTACGGCCGCCAACGCAACTATGAGCGAGCTGGGAAGCTTTTGATGTCGCACGATAAACTAAATTCCCCGAGTGAAGGATCGGCCCTAAGCAATTGTACCAACACCACTTTGCGGCACGAAGGTGACAAAAGCCATCATCCCCCGAAAAGTGCAAATTATCATTAATTGCGAGCGACCGCTAACTCCGCTTCTGCCACCGGCCCCGCTCGTCGGCCTGCCAATAGGTGACATCAAATCCCCGCGCCTTGCAATCCGTCCAGGCGCTCCGGGCAAACGCAAGCGCGTCCGGATCGTCCCCGTCGAACAGCAGCACCATGCGCTCATAGCCCTGGGCGTCCTGCGGCAGCGCAGCGTTGTCGACGAGGAAGCGGACATTGGCACCGTTCGGATTGTCCTCCTCGACCGCAAGCACGATCGGCTGATCGGCGGCGTCGCTCACCCGCCATGTCCCGTGGGGCAGGAAGGAATCGTCGCGATAGGTCCACAAATGGGCGTCGAGCGCATCGGCGCGCTCCGGCGAAGTCGACTGCACCACGACGCGCCAGCCGCGCTCGAGCGATTTCTCGAGAAGCGGCGGCAACACGTTCTCCACCGTCATGTTTTGCAGATGGTAGAACAGGACTTCAGTCATCTCGGGTCATTTGCGTTCGTAATGGTCGGCGACCAGACGGTCGAGCAAGCGAACGCCATAGCCGCTTCCCCAGCTCTGGTTGATGTCGGTCTTCGGCGCCCCCATGGCGGTGCCGGCGATGTCGAGATGCGCCCAGGGCGTGCCGTCCACGAAGCGCTGGAGGAACTGCGCCGCGGTGATCGAGCCGCCATGGCGGCCGCCGGTGTTCTTCATGTCGGCGAACTGGGAATCGATCAGCTTGTCGTATTCAGGGCCAAGCGGCAGGCGCCAGACCTTCTCGCCGCTCTCGATGCCGGCCGCCAGCAGCCGCTCGGCAAGCTCGTCATTGTTGGAAAACATGCCGGCATGCTCGGTGCCGAGCGCGACCACGATGGCGCCGGTCAACGTCGCCAGATCCACCATGAATTTCGGCTTGGTTTTCTTGGCGACGTACCAGAGCACATCGGCAAGCACCAGGCGGCCTTCCGCGTCGGTGTTGATGATCTCGATGGTCTGGCCCGACATCGAGGTGACGATGTCGCCAGGGCGCTGCGCGTTGCCGTCCGGCATGTTCTCGACGAGGCCGATGGCACCGACGACGTTGACCTTGGCCTTGCGTGCTGCGAGCGCATGCATCAGGCCGACGACGCAGGCCGCGCCTCCCATGTCGCCCTTCATGTCCTCCATGCTGCCGGCCGGCTTGATCGAAATGCCGCCGGTGTCGAAGCAGACGCCCTTGCCGACGAAGGCAACCGGCGCCTCACCTTTCTTGCCGCCGTCCCAACGCATGATCACGGTGCGGCTCGGCCGCGCCGAGCCCTGGCCGACGCCTAGCAGCGCGCCCATGCCGAGCTTGTCCATCGCCTTGACGTCGAGCACCTCGATCTTGACGCCGAGTTTGCGGAGCAGGCCTGCGCGGCGCGCGAACTCCTCGGGAAAAAGCACGTTCGGCGGCTCGTTGACGAGGTCGCGCGCAATGATGACGCCGTCCACGATCGCAGCGGCCGATGCAAACGCCTTCTTCGCGGCCACGACATCGCCGACAGCAAACGAGACGTCGGCGCGCGAGCCGCCCTCCTCGCCGTCCTTCTTCTTGGTCTTGTAGCGGTCGAACTTGTAGGTGCGCAGCCGCAGGCCCGAGGCGATCGCGACCGCCTGCTCGCTGGTCATCGCGCCATTGGGCAGTTCCGCCATGATGGTCATGGCCGCCGCGCCGGCCGGAAGCTTGCTCGCCGCCACGCCGCCGAATTTGAGGAAGTCGTTAGCCTTCAGGCCGGCCGCCTTGCCGGCGCCGATCACGATCAGGCGGGTGGCCTTCACGCCCTCCGGCGCAAGGATGTCGAGCGCAGCGCCGCTCTTGCCCTTGAAGGCGGCGGCGGTGGCCGCCCGCTTCACGAGTTCGGTGGCCCCACCGAGCGCCTTGGCGGTCGCCGGGCCGAGCTTCAGAGCGTCGTCGCAGAACACGACCATGATGCCACGGACGGCGGCAGACAAGGGAACGAAGCCGACCTTGATGGCATCGGACATGAGTAACTCCTCAAAAAGACAGGGCTTTTTACCGATCGGCGGCCCCGGCCACCGGCCGGAGCTGAACGGCGATTCACTGAGCGTGCCGCACTATGGGCCACCGGCCCGGCAGATGCCAAGCACCCCCGTGGCCGAGGGGCCACAACGAGGGAAATATTAACCATATATTGAGGGTGCCACGGGGCAGCCATTTTGTTGACGGATCAAAGGGATGGTACTGAGAGAGTAAGCCGGCGGATGAGATGGTTGGCCGACCTTGGGGATCCCCTTGCGGGGATTGGTTGGACAGCCGGAATTCCGGCCGGCATTGGGGACTTGGTGGGATTCGTGCGGTAGCGCATGGGGTCAATCGATAGGTATATCTTCCGCACGACGCTCGCGTCGTTTGCGCTGGTCCTGGTCAGCCTCACGGGCGTGATCTGGATTACGCAGGCGTTGCGCGGCATCGACCTGATGACGAGCCAGGGTCAGACCATCCTGACCTTCCTCGGCATCACCAGCCTCGTCGTGCCCGCGCTGGTCCTGATCATCTCGCCGATCGCGCTGATGATCGCGATCTCGCATACGCTGAACAAGCTCGCGACCGACTCCGAGATCATCGTGATGAATGCCGCCGGCTTCTCGCCGTTCCGGCTGTTCTATCCGTTCTTCTACGCCACCTGCGTCGTGGCGCTGCTGGTCGCCTTCATCGCGGCCTATCTCGCTCCCGACGGCATGCGGCGGATCAAGCAGTGGGACGCGGAGATCACCGCCGACGTGCTCACCAACATCCTGCAGCCCGGCCGCTTCGCCCAGCTCGACAAGAACCTGACGATCCGGATTCGCGAACGCCAGCCCGGCGGCATTCTCGCCGGCATCTTCATCGACGACCGCCGCGATCCGAACGAGCGGGTCTCGATCGTCGCCGAGCACGGCGAAGTCGTGAAGAACGACAACGGATCGTTCCTGGTGCTCGAGACCGGCAATCTCCAGCGCTTCGAAGCCGGCAAGCGCGATCCCGCGCTGGTGGCGTTCGGCCGCTACGGCTTCGACATGTCGAAGTTTTCGGGCCAGGGCCGCGACGTCACCCTCGGAATCCGCGAGCGTTATCTCTGGGAGCTGCTCTCGCCGTCCGAGGACGATCCCGTCTACAAGCAGATTCCCGGCCAGTTCCGCTCGGCCCTGCATGACAGCCTGCTGGCGCCGATCTATCCCTTCGCCTTTGCCGTGCTGACCTTCGCGTTTCTGGGTGCACCTCGCACCACGCGCCAGAGCCGCAATTTCTCGATCGGCTCATCGATCCTCGCCGTGTTCGGCCTGCGCATGGCCGGCTTCGCCTGCTCGGTGATGGCGGTGAAATCGCCGGGCGCGGTGCTGGTCCAATATGCGATGGTCATTGGCGCCATCGGCATCGGGCTGGCGATCATCATTGGCGGCCTTGTGGTCGAACCGCCGCCGCGCCTCATGGAGGCCATCAACAGGTCGAACGCGCGCATCGCGCGGCTGTTCGGACGGCCGGCCACCGCATGAGCATGCTCACCAACACACTCGGGCGCTATTTCGCCGGCCGCTTCGTGGTCGCGGCGCTCGGCGTGTTCGCCGGCATTTTCCTGTTGCTGGTGCTGGTCGATTACATCGAGATGGTGCGCAAGACTTCGGGCCTCGCATCCGCCTCCGCGGTCATGGTGGCCGAGACCTCACTGTTCCGCGTGCCGCAGCTGCTGGAGAAGCTGACGCCGTTCTGCATGCTGATCGGCGCCATGACCTGCTATCTCGCCCTCTCCCGCCGGCTCGAGCTCGTGGTCGCGCGCGCCGCCGGTGTCTCCGCATGGCAATTCATCTCGCCGGCGCTCGGCAGCGCGCTCCTGATCGGCGTGATCGCCACCGTCGCCTACAATCCGATGTCAGCCAATCTGCGCGAGCTCTCCAAGCGCATGGAAGCCGAGCTGTTCGGTTCGGCGCCGGGCGGCGGCATTCAGGACGCCTCCGGCTTCTGGCTCAACCAGAAGACCAGCGAGGGCGAGACGATCATCAATGCGGCGCGCAGCGAGCAGCAGGGTATCCGGCTCACCGGACTCACGCTGTTCCGGTTTGACACAGAGCAGCACTTCAAGGAGCGGGTCGAGGCGCGCGAGGCGACGCTTGAGGCCGGCCGTTGGCTGTTCAAGGGCGTCCGCCGCTTCTCGCTGGATTCGCCGCCGGTCGATCAGGCCAGCCTGGAGATTCCGACGACGCTGACCGAGGCCCAAGTCCGCAACAGCTTTTCCACACCCGAGACTGTGTCCTTTTGGCAACTACCGAGCTACATCCGCTCGTCCGAAAGCTCGGGCTTCGCGACAGCCGGATACCGACTCCAGTATCAGAAGCTCCTGGCGCAGCCGTTTTTGCTAGCTGCAATGGTGATGCTCGCGGCCTCCGTGTCGTTGCGCTTCTTCCGGATGGGCGGCGTGCAGAAGATGGTTTTGAGTGGCGTGGGCGCAGGCTTTCTGCTCTACGTTCTGTCGAAAGTGACTGAAGATTTGAGCAAGGCTGAGTTGATGCATCCGATCGCTGCGGCGTGGTTGCCCGTGGTGGTGGGCGGCCTCACCGGCTTTTTGGCCTTGCTGTATCAGGAGGACGGATAGTGACGGCCGTCCACCGAGGGCCCGTGTCTCGTTTGACGCGGCGCACATTGGTGCGCGCGAACGGGTGTGGCTTGTCCATTCGCAGGTTCCTGCTTGCTGTCGCCGCCGTGGCATCGCTCTGCGGCGTGATGGACGTTGCCGCCGTGGCGCCGGCCTCCGCCCAGAGCTTCACCTACAATCCGCTGCCGCCACGTGCGAAGCCACCGAAGGCCGTCAACGACAACCAGATGCTGGTTCAGGCGACCGAGGTCGACTACGACTACAACAATTCGCGCGTCTCCGCGGTCGGTAACGTCCAGCTGTTCTACAACGGCACCAGCGTCGAGGCCGACAAGGTCATCTACGACCAGAAGACCAAGCGGCTCCATGCCGAAGGCAACATCCGCATGACGGATGCCGACGGCAAGATCACCTATGCCGAGATCCTGGATCTTTCCGACGACTACCGTGACGGCTTCGTCGATTCGCTGCGCGTCGACACGGCCGACCAGACCCGCATGGCGGCGAGCCGCTCCGATCGCTCCAGCGGCAACTACACGGTGTTCGAGAACGGCGTCTACACGGCCTGCGCGCCGTGCAAGGACGATCCGAAGAAGCCGCCGCTGTGGCAGGTCAAGGGTGCGCGCATCATCCACGACCAGCAGGAGAAGATGCTGTATTTCGAGACGGCGCAGCTCGAATTCTTCGGCGTGCCGATCGCCTATATGCCCTATTTCTCGACGCCCGACCCGACGGTGAAGCGCAAGACCGGCTTCCTGATGCCGGGCTTCACGTCGAACACGCCGTTCGGCTACGGCGTCGAGGTTCCGTTCTACTGGGCGATCGCGCCCGACATGGACGCGACTTTCAACCCGCGCATCACGTCCAAGCAGGGCGTGCTGTTCCAGGCCGAATTCCGCCAGCGCCTGATGGACGGCGCCTATCAGATCCGCGTCTACGGCATCGACCAGCTCGACCGCAGCGCGCTCGCCGGCCAGCCCGGCGACAAGCAGTTCCGCGGCGCCGTCGACACCAAGGGGCAGTTCGCGCTGAACGACAAATGGGTCTGGGGTTGGGACGGCGTCCTGATGTCCGACTACTATTTCTTCTCGGACTATCGATTGTCGCAATATCGCGATCCGCTCGGCTCGTTCCTGTATCTGCCGACGGATGCACTCTCGCAGCTTTACCTGACCGGTGTCGGCAATCGCAGCTTCTTCGACGCGCGCACGATGTACTGGCTGAGTTACTCGGGCAACCAGAGCCAGGTGCCGGTCGTCTACCCCGTGATCGACTATTCGAACGTGCTGAACTATCCGGTCTTCGGCGGCGAGTTCAGCTACAAGACCAATTTCGTGAACCTGTCGCGTGACACCGCCGTGTTCGATCCTATCACGACGCTCGCCAACACCAACAGCCTGTGCACGACGGCGTCGGCCGATCCGCTCGCGCGCACGCCGTCGCAGTGCCTGCTGCGCGGCTTCCCGGGCACCTACACCCGCCTGACGGCCGAAGCGCAGTGGCGCAAGTCCTTCACCGATCCGTTCGGTGAAATCTGGACGCCGTTCGCCATTCTCCGCGCCGATGCGATCAACTCCTCGGTCTCCAACCAGCCGGGCGTGTCGAACTATCTTCCTGTCGGCGACACCCAGGCGTTCCGCCTGATGCCGACCGTGGGGCTCGAATACCGCTACCCCTTCATCAACGTTCAGCCATGGGGTTCGACCACCATCGAGCCGATCGCGCAGATCATCATTCGGCCGAACGAGACCTATGCCGGCAAGCTCCCGAACGAGGACGCGCAGAGCATGGTGTTCGACGCCTCGAACCTGTTCAGCGTCGACAAGTTCTCCGGCTACGACCGCGTCGAGGGCGGCGGCCGCGCCAATGTCGGCGTGCAGTCCACCACGCAGTTCGACAAGGGTGGCGCCGTCAAGGTGCTGTTCGGCCAGTCCTACCAGCTGTTCGGCATGAACTCCTTCGCGGTCCAGGACTCCATCAATACCGGCGTGGATTCCGGTCTGCAGAGGCCGCGCTCCGACTATGTGGCGAGCGCTGCCTATTCGCCCAACAGCACCTATACGTTCAGCGTTCGCTCGCGCATGGACGAGCAGACCTGGAACATCCAGCGCTTCGAAGCGGAAGGCCGCGCCAACTTCAACCGCTGGTCAGTCAGCATGCTGTACGGCAACTACGCCGCGCAGCCGGAACTCGGCTATCTAACCCGCCGCGAGGGCATCCTGACGTCGGGCTCGATCAAGGTCGCGGCCAATTGGGTGGTCACGGGCTCGGCGCGCTGGGACCTGGAAGCCAACAAGATCAACCAGTATGTGCTCGGTGCCGGCTACGTCGACGATTGTTTTGTGCTCGGCTTGAACTATGTAACTGCGTATAGCTATTCCGCGGGCTCGACGCCGCCCGTGCTGAACCACGCGATCATGTTCCAGATCGGCCTGCGCACGCTGGCGAACACGGCGACGACCAGCAGTTCCGGCGGCGGCCTCCAGTGAACGGTTTGAAGGTGCCGGCCGCGTGTTCCCGATCGCAGGTTCACCGCGGCTGACATGCGAGCGACAAATATGACGATCCCATTGCCTGTCTTCCGCCTCTTCCTCGTCCTCGGCGCCCTGCTCCTGGCCGGCACGCCGTCGCGCGCGCAGAACATCGTCGTGATGGTCAACGGCGATCCCATCACCGACTTCGACATCGAGCAGCGCTCCAAGCTCGACCAGCTGACGACGCAGAAGACACCGGCCCGTCAGGAGGTCATCAACACGCTGATCGACGAGCGGGTGAAGCTAAAGGAAGGCAAGAAATACGGTGTCGACCCCGGCGTCTCCGACATCAACCAGTCCTATGAGGGCATGGCGCAGCGCATGCGCATCTCGCCGGACCAGCTCACCAAGTCGCTCGAGGTCAAGGGCGTCCGCCCCGAAACCCTGAAGAGCCGCATGAAGGCCGAGATGGTCTGGACCAGCCTCGTGCGCGGCCGCTTCAAGGAGAAGCTGTTGGTCGGCGAGAAGGACGTCGCGCAGGCCGTCCAGGCCCAGACCGGCGACAAGCTGCAGATCGAGGGCACCGAATACAAGATGCAGCCGATCGTGCTGATCGTGCCGCGCGGCTCCTCGCAGGCGTTCCTGGAGACGCGGCATAAGGAAGCCGAGCAATATCGCTCGCGCATCGGAAGCTGCGAAGAAGCCAATTCGTTGTTCCGCTCGACGCCGAATGCCACCATCCGCGACATCGTTACCAAGACCACCGCGGAATTGCCCGAGGCGCTGCGCAAGGTCCTCGACGACACGCCGATCGGCCACCTGACCGCGCCCGAGATGACCAAGGCGGGCATCGAGATGGTGGTGCTGTGCTCGCGCAAGCCGACCATGATCGACACGCCGAAGAAGCGCGAGGTCCGCGAGAAGATGTATCAGGAGAAGTACGAGAAGACCCAGAAGACCTATCTCGAGGAGCTCCGCAAGGCGGCGATGATCGAGTATCGCAACCGCTGATGGCCCAGCAGCCTGCCAAGCCTCTCGCCCTGACGCTGGGAGAACCCGCCGGCATCGGCCCCGACATCACAATCGCAGCTTGGCTCAAGCGCCGCGAACTGGACCTGCCCGCCTTCTATCTGCTCGGCGACGAGGCGCTGATCGCCCGCCGCGCCAAGGCGCTCGGCGCCGACGTCAGGATCGCTTCGGTAAGCGCCGGCGAGGCCGAGGCCGCCTTCCCCGAGGCCCTGCCAGTGGTTGCGACCGGCGAGCACGCAAGCGCCGAGCCCGGCAAGCCCGACGCATCGAGCGCGCCCGCCGCCCTTGCCTCGATCCGCCAGGCGGTCACTGATGTCCGCGAGGGCCGCGCCGGCGCCGTCGTCACCAATCCGATCGCCAAGAGCGTGCTCTATCGCGCCGGCTTCCGCCATCCCGGCCATACCGAATTCCTCGCCGAGCTCGCCGCGGAAGACGGCCGCGCGCCGCAGCCGGTGATGATGCTGTGGTCGCCGCGGCTCGCCGTCGTGCCCGTGACCATCCACGTCTCCTTGCGCGATGCACTGGCCCAGCTCACTAGCGAGCTGATCGTCTCGACCGTGCGCATCGTCGCGACCGAACTCAAATCCCGCTTCGGCATCGCGAATCCGCGCATCGCGATTTCCGGCCTCAATCCGCATGCGGGTGAGGACGGCTCGCTCGGCCACGAGGAGCAGACCGTGATCACGCCGGCGATCAAGACGTTGCGCAGCGGCGGCATCGAGGCGAAGGGACCGCTCCCCGCCGACACCATGTTCCACGAAGCCGCGCGAAACAGCTATGACTGCGCCGTCTGCATGTACCACGACCAGGCGCTGATCCCGATCAAAACTGTCGCCTTCGACGACGCGGTCAACGTCACGCTCGGCCTGCCCTTCATCCGCACCTCACCCGACCACGGCACCGCCTTCGACATCGCCGGCACGGGCAAGGCCAATCCGGCAAGCCTGATCGCCGCGTTGAGGCTTGCGAGCCGGATGGCGGCTGCGAAAACCCGATGAGCGCGATCGATGACCTCCCGCCGCTTCGCGAGGTCATTCGCCAGCACGCTTTGTCGGCGCGCAAATCGCTCGGCCAGAACTTCCTCCTCGACCTCAATCTCACGGCGCGCATCGCGCGTGCGGCGGCTCCGCTCGAGGACTCCACCATCATCGAGATCGGCCCCGGCCCGGGGGGGTTGACGCGCGCCCTGCTCGCGCTCGGCGCCAGACGCGTCATCGCCATCGAGCATGACGAGCGCGCGATCCCTGCCTTGCAGGATATTTCCGCGCGCTATCCCGGCCGTCTCGAGATCGTGCATGGCGACGCCATGACCTTCGACCCGCGCCCGCTGCTATCGGGCGAGAGAGCAAAGATCGTCGCCAACCTGCCCTACAACATCGCGACCCACCTCCTCGTCGGCTGGCTCACCACCGAACCCTGGCCGCCCTGGTACGACATGATGGTCCTGATGTTCCAGCGCGAGGTCGGCGAGCGCATCGTGGCGCGCGAGGACGAGGAGGCCTTCGGCCGGCTCGGCGTGCTCGCCAACTGGCGCTGCGAGACCAAGATCCTGTTCGACATCGCGCCGTCCGCCTTTGTGCCGCCGCCGAAGGTTACGTCTTCCGTTGTGCGACTGATCCCGCGCGAAACGCCTCTCGCCTGCGATCGCAAGCTGCTCGAACAGGTCGCAGCCGCCGCCTTCGGCCAGCGCCGCAAGATGCTGCGGCAAAGCCTGAAGTCGCTCGGCGCCGATCCCGCGCGGCTCGCCGCAGCTGCCGGCGTCGATGCGACGCGGCGCGCCGAAACCGTTCCGATTTCCGGCTTTGTTGCCATGGCCCGTGAATTGGCCAATATACGCAGCGGAACAGAGAGATAATTTCGGAGGAAGAAATATGGCGTTGATGCGTCGGCAGTCCCTGGTCAAGTTCGATGCGCCGTTGTGCGAGACCATCGTCGACACGCCGAAGCCGCAAGGTCGAGAGGTGCTGGTGCGCATCGAGCGCTGCGGCCTCTGCCACTCCGATCTGCACATCCAGGACGGCTACGCCGATCTCGGCGGCGGCAAGAAGCTCGACACCACGCGCGGCATGACGCTGCCCTTCACCCTTGGCCACGAGATCGCGGGCGTGGTCGATGAAGTCGGTCCCGACGTGTTCGCCGGTCTCGCCGGCAGCAAGAAGGCGGTGTTTCCTTGGATCGGTTGCGGCCAGTGCCGCGACTGCGCCAATGGCGACGAGAACCTCTGCGCCAGGCAGCGCTTTCTCGGCGTCTCCATCGACGGCGGCTTCGCCACCCACGTGCTGGTGCCCGACGCGAAATATCTGCTCGACTACGATCCCCTGCCCGTCAACCAGGCCGCGACCCTGATGTGCTCCGGGGTAACAGCCTATGGCGCGCTCAAGCGCCTGGTCGATCGTCCACGCCAGCGCAATCTCCTGCTGATCGGCCTCGGCGGCGTCGGCATGATGGGCCTTTCCTTTGCGGCGGCCATGTTCAAGCAGCCGATCACGGTCGCCGATCTCAGCGGTGCGGCGCGCGAGACCGCGCTGAAGAACGGCGCGGCGGCGGCCTACGATCCGGCCGAGCCCGACGTGATCAAGCGCATCCTCAAGGAAACCGATGGCGGCTTCGACGAGATCGTCGATTTCGCCGGCAACGAGAAGTCCATGGCTTTTGCGGTCGCGGTCGCCGCGCGCGGCGGCAAGATCGTGGTCTCCGGCCTGATGGGCGGCCAGTTCACGTTGCCGATGGTGCAATGGGTCTACAAGCGCATGACCATCGAGGGCTTCATGGTCGGCACGCTCACCGAGGCTCACGAGCTGATGGCGCTCGCCCGCGCCGGCAAGATCAAGCCGACGCCGATGCGCGAGGAGCCCATGGGCGACGTCCAGACCTGGATCGACGAGCTTCGCGCCGGCAAGGTCGTCGGCCGCATCGTGCTCAAGAACTAGCATGCGCGAGAAGCTCGAGGCGGCGGGGGTCAGTATTCGTCACGATTAACTCGAAATTGACGCAAGGCGGGGTTCCGAATTGGGGAACCCGCTCTCCGCGCATTATGGTCCTCGCCAGCTCTCTTTTGGAATTCTGGTAAGACCATGCAGACCATCCGCCGCTTCCTCGCCGACGAGTCCGGCGCCACCGCGATCGAGTACGGCCTGATCGCCGCCGGCATTGCGCTCGCGATCATCGCCGTCGTCAACAACCTCGGCGCGACGCTGAACAAGAAGTTCACCTCAATCAGCAGCTCGCTGAAGTAACGCGGGCACGCGCGCGCTAATTCACGGCATTCGTCTGTCCCGCGGAACGGCAACGGCCGCGCCGCGTTGGCAGCCATGTCCATTCGCTGCACCGTCGAGAACGCATTTTTCATCGCCTGGAGCTTCCTGGAGCAGAGCGGAGAGCTCGGCTCTCCGGACGAGACGGCGAACGTCCTGCTCGACGCCATTGAAGCCCAGCTCAGGACCGGTGAACGCCGGCAACTGATGCTCGCCAACAGAGCGATCGATGCCTATCGCGCCCACGCGGAAAAAAGCCGGCCCGCGCACGATTGCGAAGCACGCTTCGGGTGACGAACTTCGGGTGATGATCATCCGCGCCGCCCTCGGGCCCGCCGGCCCGGCGGCGTTCGAGGTATAGGCCGGCGGTCCGTCGGGCAGAGCGCACGGGGTCGGCGCTCCGCGATGAGGACGCTATGCCGATCCGCGCCCCCGCTGTGTGCACTCCTGCACAGAGCTCGTGAAGCTGAAGGCCGACGGGTTCGGCTGCGCCATTTGCCTCGCGTGCCATGCGCCTCGCCAACGCTTTCCGGAATTCCGCAAGCCGGAGGCCACTTTTTCAACGGCTGAAAAACGCCTTGTGTGCACTTTGGAACCGTCGGCTCCGTTACGGAAACGTAGGGTTCTGGCCGGTGCCGATTCCCGGCCAGAGCAAGACATGTGACCGGTCGGCCCCAGAACGATCTTCTCCAGCGGCTCAGCCGCCCGGATTTCGAACTGCTCGCGCCGCACCTCCAGCCGGTCGAACTCGAAGCGAGCCACATCCTGTATCACGCCGGCGACGAGGTGGCGGCGGTCCATTTTCCCTGCCGCTCCACGCTCGTGTCCTTCGCCGTGCCGGTCGAGGACGATCGCGAGGTCGAAAGCCTGCTGGTCGGGCGCGAGGGCGCGGTGGGCATTGCCGCCGGCCGCAGCGTCTCGCTGGCCTATTCGCGCATCGTGGTGAAGCTGGGCGGGACCCTGGTGCGGCTGCCGCTGCGCGCGCTCGAGCAGGCCCAGCAGAGGTCGGTCACGCTCCAGCAGGTGCTCTCGCGCTATGGCGACTGTCAGTTCGCGCAGCTGCTCCAGACCGCGGCCTGCAATGCCGCACATTCGATCGAGCAGCGCGCCGCCAAGTGGATCATCTCCGCGCAGCAGCACGTCGGCGGCCCCGAGATCCCCCTCACCCACGAGCAGCTTGCCGGCATGCTCGGCGTGTCCCGCAGCTATGCCAGCCGCGTCATCCAGATGTTCAAGGCGAGGCGGATCCTCGCGACGCGCCGTGGCGCCATCCTGATCCTTGACGCGCCGGCGCTCGAAGCCAGAGCCTGCTCCTGCAACGACTGGGTGAAGAAGCACTTTGATGAGGTGATGGGACGCACGGCCGCGGACGGTTAGCCTTGGTTAGCCTTGCGGTCTCAAGCATGCGGAGGCGATTGGCGCTTCAAATGCAGATAGGTCGGACTGAAGCCTCCGAGCCGCTGCAGTTCGCGCCATTTCAGGACGATCAGCTCGCCCTCGCGCATGTCCATGGTCCCGCTCCGCCTGAGGTCGGCGAGCGTCCGGTTCACGGTCGCGATCGCCATGCCCAGGGTTTCGCCGAGCTGTGCGAGGCTGAGCGGCAGGCGGCAGCGATTGCCGCGGACGAGTTGCGCAGCCCGGGCGCGGTAGAACAGCTCGCAGAACAGGTGTGCCATGCGCGTGTGCATCGGCCGCGCGCTATTATTGGTGATGGCCTCGCGAAAGATCGCGGCATCGAGCAGAGTCTCGCGCCAGACCGACAGTGCGAAGGTCGGCCGTCGCCGGAAGGCAATGAACAATTCGCGATGCGGGAAGAACGCCACCGAAGCGGGTCCGAGCGCGCAGAGGCCATGGTCCATCTGGTCGATGAACAGTCCCTGCGAGTCCGGCAGGTCTCCAGACAAATGGAACGCGAGATATTGCCGCCGGCCGCTGTCGAGCAAATGGTAGCGCGCGACCATGCCGGAGACGACCAGCGCCGAATGCTCGGGTTCGTCACCCTGACGGATGAAATCCTCGTTCGGAGCGAACTCGCGCTGAACGAAGGTCAGCCCGCGAATTTCCGCGACATCCTCCTGTGCGAGTGCGGTGTGCTCGCTCAGGTTCCGGATCAGCACGTCATGCGCTTTTTCCATGTGTCCCGTTCCATGTGCCCCGCCAAAAATCCTGCCGGTTCGATCAAATGATACATCTGGCCCGTATCCAGCGGACTAGAACGCTGGTCGGAAGCACAGGTTGCTACCGGTTTGCGACGGTACAGGGTCGCGGCCCCCGTCCCTCGATCGCACACTGCGCCCGCCCTTCGCATGAGCCCTACGACGATCCTGAAACGCATTCGCCAGCTGTTCGCATCGGATTCGGGCGAGCACCTGGACAGTATCCGCGCTGCTATCCTGCATGGCACGTTGAAGGAGCCGGCGCGGCCAATGTCGGATCAGGAGCTTGCGCGCGCCATCCGCGAGTTCCAGGCGGTTCCCGTCTCCGACTGGACCATCGCAAAACTCTCACGACGCCTGCTCGAGCCGGCCATGCCGCGTGACGACTGAAACACCTCTTCCTCTCCATGCCACACCCGAAGTTCATCGCACATCTCCAGGCGATTGAAGGCCTCTCCGAAGACGAACGCCGCCAGATCGCGGGTCTGCCGTCCACGCTGCGCCAGGTATCGGACGGCGAGATCGTGCTGCGCCAGGGTGAAGATGCCTCCAGATGCGTTTTCGTCGTCAGCGGCTTCCTCTACCAGGCGCGCATCGTCGGCGATCGCAGCCAGATCCTCGCCTTCCACGTTCCCGGCGACATGCCATGCCTGCACACGCTGCTGGTCTCGCCGATGGATGCGGACCTCGTCGGTCTCGGACCCTCCATCGTCGGCTACGTCGCACACAGCCAACTCAAGCAGCTGCTTGACGGCTCGATTCACCTGACCCGCGCGTTCTGGCGCGAGACGCTGATCGACGCGGCGATCTCGCGACAATGGATCGCGCGCCTCGGCGCACAGGCGGCGCTGCCGAAGGTGGCGCATCTGATCTGCGAGCTCGCCGCAAGACTGGAGGTCGTGGGCCTCGTCAAGAACCGCTGCTTCCAGACGCCGATGACGCAGCGGCATGTCGCCGATGCCTGCGGATTGTCGATCGTCCACGTCAATCGCACCATCCAGGAGCTGAGAGGGCGCCGATTGATTGCCTGGGAGGGAAGCGAGATCGAGCTGTTGCAACCCGACGAGCTTCGCGCGCTCGCGGATTTCACCCCGGATTATCTGACGTGAGCGATACGGGCAACTCGGGCAGCGCGGCGGCGCTCCAACGAGCAAGCCCAGTCGGCCTGCGTCCGGGACACGAGATGGAAGGTTAGCGCACGCCGTCTCCACGGAGTCATTGCGAGCGCAGCGAAGCGAAGCAATCCAGACTGCCGCCGCGGGAAGATTCTGAGCCTCCCCTAAATCGGTGGACACCTATAGCTTAGACAGCAAGAGGTGTCAGATGACGAAACGGCAGCGACGT
>NZ_JBVVPA010000023.1:0-92348 GCF_055807555.1 Bradyrhizobium sp. Ken64
CCACCCGAAAGCTCCGCCTCGAGCTTTGCAGCTTCCGCTTTCAGATCGATCCCCATCAATTTCGGCGCGACAAACGGTACGTACAGGAGCGTGAGGATGTAGCCGAGCACGTAGGTGACGGCGTAGCCGGCGGCAATATTGGCGTCTTGCTGCTGCAGCACCTCTTTCGCCAGTCCGAGCTGGGATAGAGCGCCAGATGCGGTGCCGATGACCGACGACTGCGTCAGGGCTCCCGCAGCAAGGCCCGAAGCGGTGCCGGGACCGAGCGCGAATACATGGGCAAATATGAGAACGATGACGAGGCCGGTACCACCAAGCACGAGCGCGAGCGCGACCTGAGCCAGGGTCCGGATGCTCAGCGAGGCAAAGAATTCGGGCCCGGACCGGTAGCCGATCGTGAACACGAACAGGCTGAACAGAACGACCCTGAGCAAGGACGGAAACGTGAAGGTGCCGAGCTGCCCGATAAGGACGGCAACGATGAGCGTGCACGCGGTGGTACCGATCGAAAAACCGTGAATCCGGACGCGGCCAAGAATGGTGCCGAGCGCGACCGACAGCAGCAGAAAGATTTCCGGAGCGGCGGAGATAGTCCATCTGATCGTGCTCATTGCGCGTGCCCTCCAGCGATTTGCGCTAAATCTGGTTCGTCAAACCCGGCGATGCTTGATTCAGATCAACCCCTGCCGGGGTTAAGCCGCTCCCTGTTGAGCCGCAGGATTTGACGTGGGGACATGAGCACGATGGATACCGCCGTTGCTTCGTCGATACGGCGCGACGAAGCGGTGCCAGTCGCGCTGTTGCTGGCCTTCGCGGGCGGCTATCTCGACGCCTATACGTGGATCATCCACGGCGTGATGGCCAATGCCCAGACGGCAAATCTCGTGCTGCTTTGGGTCTATGGCTCGATCGGCGACTGGACGAAAGCGCTTCACTTCGTCCCACCGATCGTTGCATTCGCGGTCGGTATAGTCGTCGCGTCATGGCTGCGCCGGGCGGCGCGAGAGCGCGCCAATGCCATCAGCACGTTGATGGAAATCCTCCTGCTGGTCATTATCGCCGTCCTGCACAATCGCTTGCCGGATCTCGCTGGAACACTTGGCATTTCGTTTGTCGCCGCCGTACAGAGCGCCGCTTTCACGAGGGTTGAGGGCGTGCCCTACAGCTCGGTCATGATCACGGGTAACATGCGGCAGGCGATCGAAGGCATGTTCGCTGTGGCCTCCCGGAATGACTCGCTGCGACCCCCGGGGATTTTCGCTATGTTGTGCATCACGTTCGGGCTCGGCGCCGCCGTTGGCGCCTTCGCGACCAAGCAGATCCCGAATCTGACGCTCGGCGTTCCCGTGATCGCGCTCCTGATCGTGCTGTTGCGTTGCGAAAGTCCAGGCGACGAGGCCAGCCCATGACCTCATCTGACCGCAGATCGCGCTGGACCTTCCTGTTTCCGCCCGCGACTTGGCTGGCGCAGTATCACAGTGCCTGGCTGCGTTCGGACGCGATCGCCGGAATCACCCTCGCGGCTTATGCGATCCCCGTGTCACTGGCCTATGCGACGCTGGCGGGCCTGCCGCCCCAGATCGGCATCTACGGCTACATGCTCGGCGGCATCGGCTACGCGCTGCTGGGGTCGTCCCGCCAGCTTGCGGTCGGTCCGACCTCAGCGATCTCGTTGATGATTGCGGCGACGGTCGGCGCGCTGGCCGGCGGAGACGCGGCGAAATACGCCGAGATCGCGAGCCTGGCCGCATGCGCAGTGGCGCTGCTCTGCCTGATCGCATGGTTGTTCAAGCTCAGCGTTATCGTCCGCCTGGTGAGCGACAGTATCCTAGTCGGCTTCAAGGCCGGCGCGGGACTTACCATCATGATGAGCCAGTTGCCGAGCCTGTTCGGCGTCGCTGGAGGCGGTCACAATTTCTTTGATCGCGCCATTAAGCTCGCAGGCCAGCTCGTCGGCATCAATTGGCTGGTTCTGGCGATCGGAGCCATCGCGCTCTTGTTCCTGCTGGTGGGAGAACGGCGGCTGCCGGGAAAACCGGTCGGGCTCACGATCATGGTACTCTCGATCATCCTGGCGGCAGTGCTTGGGCTCCCATCATTCGGGGTGCCGGTCACCGGCAAAATTCCGGAGGGATTGCCGGCGTTTGGATTACCCAGCTTTGGTCTGTTGGAGCCCGACGAGCTCTTCCCCTTGGCCGCGGGGTGCGTGCTGCTGGCCTACATAGAAGGCGTCTCCGCCGCGCGCAGCTTTGCTGCCAAGCATGGCTATGCCCTCGATGTCCGGCAGGAGTTTTTGGGGCTCGGCGCGGCCAACCTCGTCACCGCATTCGGCCACGGTTACCCCGTGGCCGGCGGGCTGTCGCAATCCGCGGTCAACGACAATGCCGGAGCACGCACGCCGCTGGCGCTGGTGATCTGCTCGGTGACGCTTGCGCTGTGCCTGCTGTTCTTCACGGGGCTGTTGACGAACCTGCCCAAGGCAGTGCTTGCGGCGATCGTGTTTGCCGCTGTCTACAGGCTGGTGGACATCCGCGCGCTGTTGCGGATGTGGCAAGTCAGCCGCATCGACCTTTATGCCGCGGCTATTGCGCTGCTGGCCGTGTTGCTCCTCGGGATATTGCAGGGCGTCCTGCTGGCGGCCATTGCCTCGATCGTCCTGCTGCTGGCGCGGGCCTCACGTCCTAACGTCGCTTTCCTTGGCCGCCTGCAAGGTACCGGCCGTTACTCCGACAATGCGAGACATGAAGGCGTCGAGCCATTGGCCGGCATCATCGCGTTTCGACCCGAAGCCTCGCTGCTCTACATCAATGCTGAAACGATCCTGCAATCAGTGTTGGACGCGTTGCGCGCCTCAGTCGATATCAGGCTGGTGGTCTGCGATCTCTCGGCATCGCCCTACATCGATCTGGCGGGCGCGCGCATGTTGCACGATCTCTATAACGAACTTGCTGACCGGCACGTCGCATTCTCCATCGTCGGCGCGCACGCGCAATTGCGCGATCTGTTGCGGGCTGAAGGGCTGGCGGAAAAGACCGACAGCGCGGCGTGGCTTCGTTCGCTCGACAGCGTACTTGGGGAAAGCATGATCGGCCAATCTTCTGATCCCAAACCGTAGGATCCGGTCGACTTGTTGGCCGGTCGGCTCTGATGCGATCTCACCTTGTCCTCAATTGGTCACGCGGCAGCGCCTTGGACAGCGCCTTGGACGATGTCGTACCGCAAATTAGTCCGGGCCTCCTCAAGGTGCTCGACCCTTGACTTGGATCAATAGACCGAGGTGAGCGGGCATCACGATCCCGGCCACGACGTCACAAAGATCCGGAGAGAGACATGTCCAAGGACGCCAAGCCAGCAGAGAAGCGCATCGATCAGTTCATCTCCGGGCCCGGCGCACGGGCGGATGATTGGCGCGATCTGGTCGAGGCCGCAAAGGCATGGGTGCGCGGCGGTGAGCGCACGAAGTACGATGCGGCGCTGGCTGATCTTTCCGTCATAGAGGAGTTTCACGGCTATCCCGGGCTGCAATTGATGGCGGCGTTGCGGGAGGCCGCTTCGGCGGGGGATGCGGCGGGGTCACTGAGCCTTGCGACGCGCATCACGCAGGCCTTGATGACACGATCCTTCCGCCAGCACGCCGGCGACTGGGATCCCAAGGACGACGGCAGTGGCGATGCACCCGAGCTTGCATCCTCCACTTTCGGCTCACATGCAGCCCGCCGGCCCTATTTCGAAACGCTGATCGTCACCGGCCTCTCCTCCGAGAAGTGGTCTGCGCTCGCCGCCGAATGGCGCAAGCTGCGACGGCCGGTGGATTCGTTCGTTTATGAGCCGGTGATCGTCGGCAGCCTGGAGGATGCCTTCTGCGCGACGATGCTCAATCCCGACATCGCGGCCGTCGTCATCAACGAAGGGTTCGGGCTGCGTTCGCGTCACGACGCGCCGATCCTGCGGACCATGACAGCCGGCGCGGGCCTCATTGACGAGGCCGATGCATCCGCGCTCCGGCTCGCGCACATCATCAAGCGGGTGCGCCCCGAGCTTGATATCTATCTGATGTCGAACCGCGACGTCGAGAAAATGGCCGGAGACCCCGAAGCCAACGTGGTTCGGCGGATATTCTACTCCATCGAAGAGCTCCTCGAGCTCCATCTCTCGATCCTCGAAGGCATCCAGGACCGCTTCGACACGCCGTTCTTCGACAATCTCAAGAAATACGCACAACGCCCAATCGGAACGTTCCATGCGCTGCCGATCGCTCGGGGCAAGTCTGTGTTCAAGTCGGACTGGATCCGCGACATGGGCGAATTCTACGGTTTGAACCTGTTCCTGGCCGAGAGCAGCGCGACCACCGGCGGCCTCGACAGCTTGTTGGAGCCGACCGGCACCATCAAGAAAGCACAGGACAAGGCGGCGCGAGCGCTCGGCGCGGATCGCGTGTTCTTCGTAACCAACGGCACCTCGACCTCGAACAAGATGGCAGTGCAGGCGCTGCTCGGGCCGGGCGACATCGCGATCGTCGATCGAAACTGCCACAAGTCGCACCACTACGGCATGGTGCTGGCCGGCGCCCAGCCGATCTATGTCGAAGCGTTCCCGATGACCGAGTATTCGATGTACGGCGCGGTGCCGCTGAAGACCATCAAGCAGGCGCTGCTGAACGCGAGGGCCGATGGCCGGCTGGACCGCGTCAAGATGCTCGACCTGACCAACTGCACCTTCGACGGCCACATCTACAACACCCGGCGGGTGATGGAGGAGTGTCTCGCGATCAAGCCGGATCTGATCTTCCTGTGGGACGAAGCCTGGTTCGGCTTCGCGCGCTTCTCGCCGTTCCTGCGGCGACGGACCGCAATGGGCGCCGCCAACGAGATCGAGGCCTGGATGCATGATCCAAAATCGGTCGCGGCTTACGAGAAGCAGCAGGCCGAACTCGGCAAGACGCCCTCGGACGAGGTGCTGCTCAAGACCCGACTGATCCCCGATCCGCGTCAGATACGCTTGCGCGTCTACCAGACCAACTCGACCCACAAGTCGATGTCGGCAATCCGGCAAGGGTCGATGCTGTCCGTCAAGGACGTCGAGTTCCACACCGTCGAGCAGCAGTTCAAGGAGGCCGTGTTCACGCACGCGTCGACCAGCCCGAACCAGCAGCTCATCGCCAGCCTCGACGTGTCGCGGCGCCAGATGGAACTCGAGGGCTATGGCCTGGTCGCCAATGCGATCGAAATCGCGTTCGCGATCCGCAAGGCGGTCAACAACAATCCGCTGATCTCCAAATACTTCCGGATTCTCGGCGCGGACGCGATGGTGCCGGCGCAATATCGCCAGAGCGGATTCACCGACTATCTCGCAACAGGCATGAACTGGGCGAACGTCCTGAAGAGCCTGGACGACGACGAATTCTGCCTCGATCCGACCCGCATGACCTTGGTGTGCGGCACCGCCGGTTACGACGGCACACAGTTCAAGGGCATCCTTGCCAATGACTACAATATCCAGATCAACAAGACATCGCGCAACTCGGTGTTGTTCCAGTCGAATATCAACAACACCCGCAGCGACGTCGCCCACCTGGTGAGGGTGCTGGCCGAGATCGCGGGCGAGGTCGACCGCGGGCTGGTTCAGGGCGGCGCCAATGCGAAGAAGACCTTCGAGGCTCGGGTCAAGAGCCTGATGACCGATGTGCCCGACCTGCCGAACTTCTCCCACTTCCACGACAGTTTCCGTGGCGATGCCGGTACCAAGACCAACGAGGGCGACATCCGTAGCGGATTCTACTCGGCCTATGACGCCGCGGGGTGCGAATATATCCGGCTCGGCGACTCCGAGATTGACCGCCGCCTCAAGGCCGGGCCGGACCTCGTCTCCGCGAGTTTCGTGATCCCGTATCCGCCGGGCTTTCCGATCATGGTGCCGGGGCAGGTCATCACCCAGGAGACCATCGACTTCATGCGCAAGCTCGATGTGAAGGAAATCCACGGCTACGACGCCAAGGAAGGGCTGAAGCTCGTACGCGCCGAAGCACTGGCGAAAATCGGCCGGCCCAAGCCCGGTGCGACGCCGAAGCTGAAGGCGGCATCATAAGGGGACTAACATGCAGGGATTTTTCTCGTTCCTCCAGCACAATCCGTATTTGTTGCTGTTCTTCGTCGTCGGGCTCGCCGTCTGGATCGGGCGAGCCAGCATCAAAGGATATGGTCTCGGCATGGTTGCCGGTGCCATCGTGGTGGGCGCCGGCCTCTCCGTGTGGGCGTCGATCTATGGCGTGAAGCTCGAACTGAACAACTTTGCCAAGAGCCTCTTCTATTACCTGTTCATGTATGGGGTTGGCCTTCGTGTCGGGCCCTCTTTCATCAACAGCCTGAAGGGCGATGGGCTGAAATTCTGTCTCCTGGCGCTGGTGTCGAGCGTCCTCGGTCTGGCGCTTGTCGTCATTCTTTCGAAGCTCTTCGCGCTGCCGATCGGCGCTGCCGGCGGCATGCTGGCGGGGTCGCAGACCATGTCTGCCGCGATCGGTTCAGCCGAGCAGGCCATCACCTCGGGTGTCGTCAAGCTTCCTGACGGCATGAAGCCCGAGGATGCTTCGGGCATGATCGCGCTGTCCTACGGCATCACTTATATCTGGGGCACTGTTGGCATCATCCTGATCTGCAAATATCTCCCGCGCTGGTGGGGCGTCGATGCCAAGGCGGCGGCCAAGCAGTACGAGCAGGAGTTCGGCGTCAAGGATCTCGAAGGCGGCGGCCTGACGGGCTATCGGCAGTTCGGTCTGCGTGCCTACCGGCTCGACAATCCGGCCCAGGTCGGCATGAGCATCGCCAAGTTCCGCACCATCAACCCGGAATACCGCATCGTCAACGTGGTACGAGGCGGTCAGCCGTTGGGAGCCGATCCCGACGTCGTGCTGCAAAAGGGAGACCTCGTCGCGCTCGGTGGCGCGACCGAGCATCTGACCGACAAGATGGGATTGATTGGCCCCGAGGTTGCCGATGCCAAGGCGCTCGGCATTCCCATGGACCAAGCGGACATCCTCGTCACCAACAAGGAGATGGTCGGACGTACCTTCGAGTCCTTCCGCGAGACGGCGTTGGCTGGCCAGTTGCAGGTCACCAAGGTCGAGCGCGGCGGCGTGCAGATCCCGGCCGGTCTCAAGACCGAGCTGCAGCGGATGGATATCATCTCCGTTGTCGGCCTCAAATCTGCCGTCAACGAACTCGGCGACATGTGGGGACGCATTGCGCGGACCAACACGTCGACCGATCTGTTGACGCTCGCCGCCGGCATGATCATCGGCTTCCTGATCGGCATGATCGAATTTCCGGCCTTCGGCGCCAAGATCGGCCTCGGCAATGCTGGCGGATTGCTGCTGTCCGGCGTGATCGTCTCGTCGCTGGTTTCGCGGCTCCGCTTCTTCGGCAATACGCCGAACGCGGCACGCAATGTGCTCGAGGATCTCGGTCTCGTGGTCTTCGTCTCCATCGTCGGCATCAACGCCGGCGCCGGACTGTTGGCGCAACTCACGGGGGCGGTTGCCTTGAAGATCTTCGTCGCCGGCTTCATCGCCTGTACGATCCCGCCGTTCGTTGTCTGGGCGATCGGCTTCCACGTCTTCAAGATCAACCCGGCCGTGCTGATGGGCGGCGTGGCCGGTGCGCGGTCGCACTCCGGCCCTTGCCGCGAAGCCGCGGTGGAGATCCAGAGCTCCGTGCCCTGGATTGGGTTCCCGGTCGGCTACGCCGTATCGGGCATTCTGCTCACCGTGTTCGGCTACTTCGCAATGATCCTGGCTCAATAGCTCGGCGTCAAAACCAGAGGAAAGAAAAGTCATGAGAAAAGTCGCTATCTATGCCGCCCTGGTCGCCTCGCTGGCAGGCGTCGCCGGATTCAGCACGCCATCTCGGGCAGAGACCGGTCAGGTTGCCGTTGTCTTCACCAAGGGCGGATTTGTCATCGGCGTCGGTGGGGGCGAGGGCGTTCTGCTGTATCGCGGCCACAAATACCCCTTCACCGTCTCCGGTATGAGCGTCGGCTTCACGATCGGCGCCTCGACCACCAAGCTGGTCGGTCGCGCCCTCAACCTGAGAGGGCCGGAGTCGATCGAAGGCTCCTACGCTGTGGGCGGTGCGGGCGGTGCCATTGCTGCGGGCGCAGGTGCCGTCCAACTGCAAAACGGCAACGGCGTCATTCTGCAGCTCAGCGGCCCGAAGGTCGGTGCGGAGCTGTCAGCCGCTGTGGGGGGCGTGACGATAGCTTTGAAGCGGTAGAGCGGCAGTCGCGCCGCTTCGGCGGTCGCGGCGCTCTAGCTTGAATGGCGGCTGCTTCTCTCATGTACGTAAGTCGGAGAAGCGGCCGCAATTCGGTGCCATGTTCGGGTGCCAACCGCGTTCCGCGAGGCATCGTCGAAAAGCGGATCACGGCACCCATATCGAGGGAGGACATGCCATGCTTCGTTATCTTCTCGCTCTCGCTGCGGCCGTCGTTCTTCTCACAGCCGCGCTCGTTCCCGATGATGCCTATGCCCGCCGCGGAGGTGGCGGTGGTGGCTATCGTGGAGGTGGAGGGGGCATGCGCGCCGGAGGTTTCCATGGCGGCGGGGTTCATACCGGACGCATCCATGGCGGAGGCGGACGCCACTATGCAGGAGGTCCGCGGCCAAGCCATCCGATTGCTGGTCGTCCGGGTCGCCCCGGTTACCCCGTTGCGGGCCGTCCCGGCCGTCCCGTCGCCGGCTATCCTGGAGGCTATCCGCGATACGGCTATCGAGGCGCGGCTTACGGTGCTGCTGCCGTCGGTGCGGCCGCCGCGGGCGCTTACGGATACTACAATAACAACTACAACAATGGTTGCTATCAGGACACGTACGGAAACTGGGTCTGCCCCAACCAGTATCCATACTGAGAATGCGCCGCTGGCGGGCTCTATCATACACCGTCAGCATTGGCCCCGGACTCAACGATCGGACCGCACCGGCAGTGCGGCCCACCACTTCGTCAATATCGCTCCGCGACGAAGTTCATCCCGCGCAGGCTGGCCTGGTCATTGTAGCGTCCCTTGTCGGATCGCTTCGGCAGCTTCACCTTGTCCTTCCTGATCCGCTTATGCGGGATAGCCTTCAGGATGTGCGCGATGCAGTTCAGCCGTGCGCGCCGCTTGTCGTCGGAGCGAATGATGTACCAGGGCGCATGCTTGGTGCTGGTCTTCTTGAGCATCTCGTCGCGCGCTCGCGAATAATCATACCAGCGCCGAAAGGATTCCACGTCCATCGGACTGAGCTTCCATTGCCGCACCGGATCGTCGATGCGAGCTTTGAAGCGTTGCTCCTGCTCCTCCATCCCGACCTCGAGCCAGATCTTGATCAGGATGATGCCGCCGTCGATAGCGTACTTCTCCACTTGTGGACAGAGCGAAAGGAAGCGATCGTGCTCGGCTGGCGAGCAGAAGCCCATGACGTATTCGACGCCGGCGCGGTTGTACCAGCTGCGGTCGAAGATCACGATCTCGCCGCCGGCCGGAAACTGCTCCATGTACCGCTGAAAGAACAGCTGCGACTTCTCGCGATCCGACGGCGCCGGCAGCGCCACCACCCGGAACACGCGCGGACTGACCTTCTCTGTGATCGCCTTGATCGTGCCGCCCTTGCCGGCGGCGTCGCGGCCTTCGAAAAGCACGATGACGCGAAGCTTGTTTTCCCTCACATAGTCCTGGAGGTGGCAAAGCTCGACCTGAAGCTTTTCGAGCTCCTTCTCGTAATCCTTGCGCTTCATTCGCTCTGCAGCCTCGGCCTTTGCCATGCTTCGCGTTCCATTGCCTCGAGTTGGCCAAGCCGTGATCAGTCGCCCCAGGAGATGGTGACCCCAATGTCGCCGGGCACGCCGTCGGGGAAGTCGATGACCTGATAGCCGATGCGATAGCCGCGCGGCTTGAGGTATTCGGTCCAGAGCTCGAAGATCTCCTTTGGAATTCCAGTCAGTGTTGTCTCCCAGCCCGCCTCCATCTGGTTGATCGCGCGGCCCTTGTCGGTGCACAGCGTATTCGGGAAGCGATAGACCTGCACTTCGGTCAGGCCGTTGCGAACCGCGCGCTGGATGATGGTCGAGGCGAGCTTGATCTTCTCCTCCTCGGATTTGCCGGACGGTTTGCTCAGCCGTTCGATCAGGGCGCGCTTCTCGGCTTCGGCCGCGGCGGCGAGGCGCACGTATTCTTCAGCCTTTCTGGCCTCCTCGAGCGCGGCTTCCTTGCGGATTTGCAGTGCGTTGGGAATGAGCTCATCGATGCCGGGCATGATTGTGCGTTCCTGGCTTGCTGTGGGATCGGAGTCAGGGCTAGGCTAGGTTTCGCGCCGTTCGGACCTTTGATTCATATCAAGCAATTTTCTCACCTGCGCGGCCAAGGTAACTGAGCGGCGCGCAGACCGCCCTGATCCCTTCTGTGGAGGCGACCATTGAGCGAGCAACTTCATCCGATGGCCCCGCATCATCTGCCGTTCTATCTCGCGCCGGGAAGCGGGACGGACGTGCTGATGGTGGTGATGGGGATATTCCTGGTCGGCAGCGTGCTTTGGGTTGGTACGCTGTATTGGAAGCTGCACAGCCTGCCTGAACGAATGGCCCACAAGTCGCAGAAGCTTCAGTTCGAGATAGTGGCCGTGCTGGGCATCATCTCGCTCTTTACGCACATGCACATTTTCTGGGTGGCTGGCCTTCTGCTCGCGATGATCGACTTGCCGGATTTCGGCACGCCGCTGCGGAGTATCGCGGGCTCGGTTGAGAGGATCGCCGACGCCGCGCCCGGCGAGGGTCGCGAGCCCGAACTGCCCAGCTTGCCGTCGGTCGAGAAGCCGATCGTCAAGGGGAAGGAGCACAGCCATGTTTGAGCTCATGTTCTGCTCCATCCTGACCATCCTGCCGGACTATCTCTACCGCCGCTATGCCCAAGGCAAACGGTTCGGCAAGGAAATCACCTTCTTTTCGATCTGGTACGAGTTGCGATGGGGCATCACCGGCTGCTTGATGCTCACGGTGTCGCTGATCACCATGATCTTCTACTTTCACCCGTCCACCACTTCGGCGGCGCTCTATTTTCGGACTGTGCCGATCCTGCCCGAGGGCGCAGGCCGCGTTGCCGAAGTCAATGTTGGCTACAGCGAAGCAGTGAAGAAGGGAGACGTGCTGTTCAGGCTGGACAGTTCGAAGCAGAAGGCCGCCTTGGAGACCGCCACGCGCAAGATCGCCGAGGTCGACGCCGCGATGACAAGCGCCGAAAACGACGTGGTCAAGGCCGAAGCGCAGATCCAGGAAGCCAAGGCCAGCCTTCAGCAGGCCAAGGACGAGCTGGACGTCAAGACGGAGCTGCAGCGCCGCAATCCCGGTATCGTCCCGCAACGCGATATCGAGAAACTACAGGTCGTGGTCAACCAGCGGCAGGCTGGTGTGGACTCGGCCACCGCGTCCAAGACGTCGGCGATGTTGCGGCTTTCAACGCTGTTGCCGGCTGAAAAAGCGAGCGGCCAGGCGGCGTTGGCTGAAGCGCAGGTCGATCTCGACAAGACCTTCGTTCGCGCCGGCGTCGACGGGCGGGTCGAACAGTTCCTCGTTCGGACGGGCGATCTCGTTGCCCAGATCATGCGACCAGCCGGCGTGTTGATACCGGCGGATGCCGGCAGGGGTAGGCTGCAGGCCGGGTTTGGACAGATTGAAGCGGGAGTAGTGAAGGTAGGGATGGTCGCAGAAGCGACCTGCATCTCCAAGCCATGGGTGATCATTCCGCTCCTTGTCACCGATGTGCAGGATTACATCGCCGCCGGCCAGGTCCAGGCTGGCCAGGAATTGATCGAAGCTCAGAATGCACGTAAGCCGGGTTCAATACTCGCCTTCCTGGAGCCGCTGTACAAGGGCGGCCTCGACGGCGTGACGCCGGGAAGCAGTTGCATCGTCAATGCCTATACCAGCAATCACGAAGAGATCTCCGCGAAGGAGACAGGCACGGGTCGGGCAATTGCCTTGCACGTCGTCGATGGTGTCGGCCTCGTGCACGCCATGCTCTTGCGAATTCAGGCGCTCTTGCTGCCGATCAAGACGCTGGTGCTCAGCGGGCACTGAACGGGTCCGCTCTTGGCCTGAATCGCACCGGTTGAGCAATACGCCGCAGCTGAGCCGGGCGGTGCGGCAATGAGCCCGTGCGGCCACCGGACGTTCGATCCATTGTGAGCGCCATATGGTCCCTGCGAAAATGCCGATCTGGCTTCGTTCCCTCATTGTCATCAGCGCTGTTGTGCTCGTGCTAGGGGCCGGCCTGGTCGGCTACCGCTGGTACTCTCGCCCGACGACGCTGACCATCGCGGTCGGATCGCTGGATGGCGAAGCCACACGGCTGGTATCGGCGTTGGCAAGCCGGCTTGCCGCCGTGAACGCCCCGGTCCGGCTCAAGCTGGTCGAAACCACCAACGCGGTTGATGCTGCCGAGCAGTTTGCGGCGGAAAAGGTCGAGCTTGCTGTCGTCCGCGGCGACGTCGGCGACCTATCGCAGGCGCAGGCCATCGTGGTTCTCGCCCATGCCGTTGTCCTCTTGGTTGCGCCGCCGGGCTCGGCAATTACCGATATCGCCGGGTTGAAACGCGCCAGTGTCGGCGTGATCGGCGGCGAGATAAATCGCAACATCGTCAACGTGCTCAACGACGAATACGGCTTGGCTCGGGCCAACGTGACATTTCGAAATCTCCAGCCGGCAGACGCGCGGCGGGCACTCGATGCCAAGGAGGTCCGGGCGATTCTGATCGTCATTCCCCTTGCCGAAAAATATCTGGCGCTGTTGCGTGGTCTCTTTCTACAGTCCCCGAAGACCGCGCCGGTCCTCCTTCCCGTCGAGGCGGCCGGTGCCATCGCGGAAAAGCAGCGCGCCTACGAAAGTTTCGATGTCCCAAAGGGAACGTTGCGTGGCTCGCCTCCCGTTCCGAGCGACGATCTGACCACATTGCGGGTCTCCTTCTATGTGGTCGCGCACAAGCAGCTTGGTGCTGAAGTAGCCGGCAGCTTGGCCGACGCACTGATGAAGGCACGCAGGGATCTGCTGGGGGAATTGCCGATACTTTCTCAAATGACCGCGCCGAGCACGGATACGGACGCGTTTCTCCCGGTCCATCCCGGCGCTGCGGCGTTCTACAACGGCACGCAGCAGAGTTTTCTGGACGAATGGGGAAACATCATCTTCCTCGCGCCCATGATTTTCGGCGGCCTTATCTCGGTGTTAGCGGCGGCCTGGAAATTCCTTCGGGTAGGTGATCCCTCGAAGGACGAGCGGGGGCTGGACCTGCTGTATGCGTTGGGTGTGCGGATACGCAGGACCGAGGCAGCAGCCGAACTGTCCGATATCGAGGCCGAAATCGACCGGGTTCTCCAGGCTCAGCGCGCCAAAGCCGCGGCAGGAGACGAGAATGCGCTCGATGTCACGACCCTGAATGTCGCCGCGCATCGCCTTCAGAGCCTGATTCACGACCGTCGGATCCTGCTGTCCGCGCACGGACATGAGCAAGCGCTCGGTCAGCCAGTTGACCGAACCTGACGGTGATCACTCCAGATCAAGTCGAATCACGGCCGAACCCAAGCTCAGCTACCTTGATCTTGATCAAACCCTCCGGCCGCCAACCCCGTTTCCTTCAGAAATCGCGTCATGCGAAGGGTGCGGGACATTCGGGGATAGCGGACGGGCAATGAAGCGCCGTGAGTTCATGGCCTTGGTCGGGACTGCAGCTGCTGTTCCGGTCTTCGCGCGCGCCCAGGACGGGGCACCGCGGCCGATGCCGTCGGTCGGCGTGCTGACTGGCAATTTGGTGGGCGATGGCGGCGCTCAGATGCGTGTCAATGCCTTTCAGCAGGGTCTCGCCGATCTCGGCTGGATCGCCAATCAGAACTACCGGCTCGATGTGCGCTGGCCGGGCTCCAATCCGACATGGCAGGAACATGCAGCTCGCGAACTTGTTGCCGCGAGACCCGACGTGCTGTTTGCCACCAGCACGGCGACGACACGGGCGCTGCGGGCTGCAACGCAGGTCATTCCGATCATCTTTGTCGGGCTCTCGGATCCGGTCGGGACAGGCCTCGTCGTCGATCTGGCAAGGCCGACCAGCAATCTTACCGGCTTCTCGCTTTACGAGCATGCCATGAGCGGGAAATGGCTGAGCCTGTTGAAGGACATGGTGCCCAGCATGAGCAGTGCGATGCTTCTGTACAATCCCGAGACCGCGCCATATGCGCCCCTTTATCTTCAGGCCGCACACCAGGTGGAAAGTCGCCTGCGCATGACGGTTACCGGCGCCTCCGTCCGCAGCGGCTCCGAGATCGCGGGGGTCATCGAGGCGGCGGCGCGGAATGGTAGCGGGCTCGTCGTGCTGCCGGATGGCGGTTTCTTCAGTACTCAGAGCGCCATGGCAATCCCGTTGCTGGCCCAGCGCCGCGTGCCGGCGATCTTCGCCGTCCGCTTCTATGCTGTGAATGGCGGGCTGATGTCTTATGGCGCCGACCTGACGCAACAGTTTCGCGACGGCGCTGGCTATGTCGCTCGCATCCTTCGCGGCGCCGAGGTCCGCAGTCTTCCGGTGCAATTCGCCACAAGGTTTGATCTCGTTATCAACGTGAGAGCCGTCCACGCGCTTGGGCTGGCGATCCCGGAACGATTGCTGATGGAGGCTGAGCTGATTGACTAGCTTGCTCGGGCGTCGCGGGGGATGAGGCAGCGTTTCGTTGATCTCGATCAACAAACGCCAGCTCTCGGGTCTGATGATCGCCGGAACATGTGTATGGAGGATCTGATGTTTTGCTGCGGCAGGACCTTGATGGCGCTTGCGCTCGTGATCGCGATTCCGCTGGCGGCGGTGGCGCAGACCGCAGATAAGGCGCCGGCCTCCAGCCCGCAGCAGGAAAATCCCCCCGCTCAAGCCGCAGAGCTTCTGAAACCGGAGCAGCTCGAAGCTCTGGTCGCGCCGATTGCGCTCTATCCCGACGAACTGCTTGCCAACGTGCTGGCGGCTTCCACCTATCCTCTGGAAGTCGTTCAGGCCGATCGCTGGCTAAAAGAGCGCAAGACTCTGAAGGGTGATGCCCTGAAGACTGAAGTCGAGAAGCAGCCGTGGGATGACAGCATCAAGGCGCTGGCCTCGACTGCTGAGGTCCTGGCCATGATGAGCGACAAGCTCGACTGGACCAAGGCGCTGGGCGACGCCGTGCTCGCGCAGCAACCGGATGTGATGGATGCGGTCCAGCGTCTGCGGACCAAGGCCTTCGACAATAAGAAGCTGGTGACCACCAAGCAGCAGAAGGTGAGCGTCAAGACCGAGGAAAGCAGGCAGGTGGTCGTGATCGAGCCGGCGGTTCCCGATACGATGTACGTGCCGTACTACGAGCCTGCGACAGTCTACGGAGCGTGGCCCTACACCGAATATCCGCCGTATTACTTTGGCTATCCCTCCTACATCGGCGCAGGTGTCGTCGCGGCTGGTCTTGCATTCGGCACGGCCTGGGCCATCGGTCGCTGGGGCAATTATTGGGGCGGCGGCTGCAACTGGGGCAACCGCAACGTCTATATCAATCACCGGACCACGAATATCGGAAATGGCTGGCAGCACAATCCCTCGCATCGCCAAGGGGTACGCTACAACAACGCCAACGTTCAGCAGCGCTTCGGCAATAGCAATCTGAAGGCCGGCGCCGCCGACCGGATGGATTTCCGCGGCCGCGACGGACAGCAGAAGCCGGGACAGGATCGGCCAGGTGCGGGAGATCGCGCAGGAGATCGTGCCGGCGACCGCGCAGGTGATCGAGGCGGTGACCGACAAGGCGCGGGGGATCGTGCCAAGGCGGGGGGCGATCGTGCTAAAGGTGGTGGCGATCGCGCGGCCAAGGGTGGTGGTGCCAAGAATGCCGGCGCAAAAAGTACCAGCCCTAAAGCGGGCGGTACCAAGGGCGGCGGTGGCGCCAAGGCCGCGAACCGCGGTGGTGGCGGCGCCCTGAACGTGTCGTCGGGCCGCTCGGCGGCTGCAGCATCGGCCCGTGGCCAGGCGAGCATGGCGAGCATGGGACCGCGCGGTGGCGGCGGCGGAGGTGCGAGCTTCGCCGGCCGAGGCGGCGGCGGAGGCTTCCAGGGTGGCGGTGGCGGTGGCCGCGGTGGTGGTGGTGGCGGCGGACGGCGTTCCGATATCGGGCTGAAGCACGATGTCGTTCTGCTCGGCCATCTCGCAAGCGGCCTTGGTTACTACCGCTTCAGCTATATCGGCAGCGACAAGGCCTATGTCGGCGTCATTGCGCAGGAAGTCGAGGAAGTGAAGCCGGTAGCCGTCACCCGCGGAGCCGACGGCTATCTCCGGGTCTATTACGAAAAGCTCGGTCTGAAATTCCGTACCTATCGCGATTGGCTCGAGAGCGGCGCGCGGATTCCTGCGGGGGTGACGCCATGATGGGTTTGAAGTCGCTTCTTGGTGCGGCGTTGCCGGCCATCATGGCGCTGGCGCTCCTGAACTCGCCATCCCTGGCGCAGCAGTCCTATCCGACACCGGAGGATGCGGCAGCGGCGCTCGCTGCCGCCGTCAAGAGCGGGCCGGACCGAGCCATCCTGAAGGTCCTCGGCAGCGCTGCCGAGGACATCGTCTCGTCCGGTGATGAGGTCGCCGACGTCGACATCCGGAAACGCTTCATCTCGATGTATGACGCCAAGCATTCGGTCAAGACAGAGGGTAACAAGAAGGCGATGCTGATGTTGGGTCCGGACGACTTCCCGTTCCCGATCCCGCTCGTCAACACCAAGACCGGCTGGGAATTCGATGCCGCCGAAGGCCGCATCGAAGTGCTGTATCGCCGCATCGGCCGCAATGAGCTCGACGCGATCCAGACCAGTCTTGCCTTTGTCGATGCCGAGAACGACTACGCTGACAAGGATCGCGGCGAGGGGGCCGGCGTGTACGCACAGCGCATCGTCAGCAGCGCGGGCAAGAAGGACGGGTTGTTCTGGCGCGACGACAGCGACCAGAGCCCACTCGGCGCACTGGTAGCGCAGGCTTCGGCTGAAGGGTACCAGGCCGGGGATGGCCCGGAGCCCTATCACGGCTACTATTTCCGCATCCTGAAAGGGCAGGGCTCGAACGCGCCAGGCGGCGCGCTCAACTACGTCGTCAAAGGCAAGATGATCGGAGGTTTTGCGCTGGTCGCCTGGCCCGCCGAGTACGGCAATTCGGGCGTCATGACCTTCCTGGTCAATCATGCGGGCGTTGTCTACCAGAAGGATCTCGGGCCTCGGACCAAGGTCCTCGCTGCCCGCATGACTGCATTCGATCCGGACCAGACCTGGAAGAAGGTCGATAGTGCAAAACCCTGAGCGACGCACGCAGATCTTGCGCCGGCTTCTTTGTCGTCTGACACCCTCGTGTCGGTCGGCGGCGGGGCCGGCCTGATCGGCGGCATCAATGGTGCCAAGTTGCGTAACGACAAGGGCGTCACGGTGGTGCTGCAGGGGCCAAAGGCCGGGTAGGAATTTGCCGCCAACCTCGGCACGATCATGATCTCGATGAAGCGAGCGAAAGGCGGAACGATGGTGACGGCCTCGTACCGCTATTGCGCAGAAGACTGAGCGGAGATTGGCATCTCCAACTCGAAAACGGAGCCCCTGACGTCCGACTTGACTAGCCTCAGCCTTCCTCCGCACTTTGCGACCAGGTTAGAGGAGATGGCCAGTCCCAACCCCATACCGCCTTGCTTCGTCGTGAAGAAAGGGTCGAAGATGCGCTCTTGATGACGCGGTGTGATGCCAGTGCCTGAGTCCTCGACCGACAAATGGACGGTTGTGCTACCATCGAGGGCGGTTTTCAGACGGAGCTGCCGTTGATCGGCGGGGACAGAACTCATTGCGTCAATCGCGTTCTTGCAGAGGTTCAGGACAATCTGCTGAAGCTCAGTGCCGTCCAGGGCGACTGGAGGTATGTTGCCCTGAAGCTCCGTCGCTACTGATACACCATTGGCCAGGAGATCGTGCTTCAAAAGTCTCAGCGTAAGCTCGGCGATATCCTCGACGTTTGCCGAAGCGCCGCCGTGTGCCGTTTTGATTGTCATCTCTCGAATGCTCGAAATGATATCAGCGGCCCGGCCGCCGTCAGCTTCGATGTCACAGAGGATGTTCTCGAGTTCCTCCAGTTCAGGGGAGACAGCCCGCAAGTGGCTCAGGCCCGTCGCAGCATTGAGCGAGATGGCTCCCAACGGCGATCTCAGCTCGTGGGCGATCGCGCCAGTGACCGCGTCGATGCTGAGAAGCCGGTTCGCTCGTTCGCGCCGCTGCAGGGCGATGACGCTGGCAAGGCGGGAATAGATAAACATCGTTTCGATGAGCAATACGGTCAGCAACATGCAACTGCCGACCAGAACGAAACCGCGTGCTGCGTACCAACCGATGGTGAACCGAACCGAGCTGCCGATGATTGCTACCAAAAAGTTCGGCAAGTAGGCGAGCAAAGTCACCATCAGCCAAAGGTCAAGAATGGTGCGCATGCGCGCAAACAAAACGGTTAGAGCAGTCACATTCCATATCAAAAGTATCAGGTTGACCTGATTGCCAAGCGGCGTCTGATGCCTGACGTCGTTCACATAGAAGCTGGGGAGAAGCTCGGCTTTCGCGGTCACTAGCCACGCCAGACCTGCTATCGCGATGGCGATACAGCTGATGGCAAATGCGATGCTCGCTCGTGCAGGTCTGCCTGGTCTGCCGACAGTCGAATGATCCTTCGTGAACCCGTAGACCAGGATCGCCGCGGGAAAGGCTGTGTGCCAAAACACGTACAGCCAAGCGGGGCTGTTCAGTCCATCCCCGATGACACCAGCGGGAGCGTAGCCGTTGGGAAAGGCGAGCGTTTGCAAAAATGCAAACGATCCGCTGAAAACATATCCACTTGCCAGTGCGAGAAGTGCCCGCTGAGGCTGGATCGCAAATTGCGCAAACAGCAGGGCTGCCGTGATGAACTCGGCCAGGCCCAGAGCGGTCTGTAACACCGGAACAAAGCCATTGATCTGGCCCAGCTGGATTGTCGCGAACGGCGCGATACTCGCTGCAGCGACAATGAGCAAGACGGCGACCCCCACCGCCCAGGCCTTTTGGCGAGGGCTTGCAGGCATGTTGGCGATGATCAATGGGAATTCTTGCTCATCGTCGTGAGCTGGCCCGGCGGCCGTGTTGGCGCGCCGCTGTACGGCTTGCGGAATACCCGGCCCTGATGCCGCCGCACCGCCCACAAGTCCCATGAACTTGCGCTGGCTCATGCCGTCTCCGAGTACCCACCGGAGGATAGTTTACGCGTCCTGACCTCGTTGGATAGTCCGGAAGAGCGGCAAATGCCTCGGCGATCTTTCCGGTTCGGCCGCTGTCGGATCGACATCGGACATGCCAGTCGGAAGACTGACGCACTGAAGGCCGAGGCTGCCGCTTGATGCGAGCGCCGTGGACGCCGATCAGGAGGCAGAGCGCACATTCGAGCTTGAGGACAAGCTCAGGGTTGCCGAACGAACCATTGCCGATCTGCGTACCGAGCGCGACAGGGCCAACGAATTGGTGTCGAACATGGTGGAGCACGTCGGCGATGCCGACGCCACGATCGAGCGGTGGATTGAGGCATTATAGGTCGGCTTCGCCTCGGCTGTCTTCCGATCGGCAAGACCGCGCCAGTAAGCCTCCAGCGTCTCGTCATTCGGGCCGCGACCCTGCTGGCCTTGGTACCCGTGCGGTCGGTGGCGAATTGATCTTGATGCTCAGTTTGACGTTGCCGCGCGGTCCTGCGAGCGTCACGGGAGCTTCAATCATTTCAGATAAGTGGCTGAATTAGCGGGGGATTTAAGCGCCGATGATGGCGCTCCCTAGCGGAATCGAACCGCTCTCTCCACCGTGAAAGGGTGGCGTCCTAACCGATAGACGAAGGGAGCAAACCCAGGGCCCCGCCGCTTATCGCGGCACGGCCGCTGGCCGCCCGAGTCATGCCCGGCGGCTGCAGCGGGCGAACCTATAATGGCCTTTGGCGCCCTGGGCAAGCCGTTCGGGAACGGTCTTTTGACACCGGTGGATAGCATCCTACGCCAGGATCAGTCGGGGCGAATTCAACGGTTTCTTAGGTTCCCTGGGCTAGCGCTGGACTGGGAGAATTTGAGCAGATGCCACCGCCCAAGAAGCGCGCAGCCCGCAAGTCGCTGTCGCAGCATGCCTGGATCACGCTCGAGGGCGGATTCGCGGCACGGCAATGCCTGGTCCAGGACATCTCCGCCACGGGCGCCAAGATCACACTGGACGAGGATGCGAGCCAGCTCCCGGGCGTGATCCGGATGGCGTTCGCGCGCGATGCGCGGACCGGGCGGAGCTGCCAGGTGGTGTGGCGCCGCGGCAAGTCGGCCGGCATCAAGTTCATCTGAACCGGGTGAACCGGGGCCAAGCGACCCCCGATGGCGCGCGGCGCCTGTCCGGGCTAGAACGGCCCGCATGCGTGCGCCGCTCCTTATCCTGATCTCGTTGCTGACCATGTCCGCGGCCGCGGCAGAAGCCTTGCGTCTGCCGCCTGCGGAGCGCCCACAGGCTGGCAAAGCCTTGCCGCTGAAGGGGGCCGGCGGAAGCGCGAAAGCGGGCTCCTGCGCCGCCTATGGCCGCGGCTTCCATATGGTCGAGAGCACCGGCACCTGCGTCAAGATCGGCGGTTCGATCAGCGTCGAGACCGCGGTCGGGCGCTGACGTCGATGCCGCCGGACATCATGCGGCCCGAGATCATTGTCCCGTTCGTGATGTATTGCGCGCTGCTGTGGTGGGTCGGCCGCGGCCTGAGCTGGACCGCGCGGCTCGCCACCGCGGCCGTCACCCTCGTGCTCGTCGTCTGCGTGCTTTTGTTCGAGCGCGGCTGGCCTTAACAAAAAACGCGAAAACAACCCCATGCACAGTAGCCGCCACCTCCCGGCGGCGCGCGCGAGAATGCCGATTCATCGTGCTCTCAACGGACTTTAAGCCGCGTCACCGCTCACGACATCGGCGGCGCCACAAATTGCGCAAAACCGGCCCGTTTGCCGAGCTCGGCGAGCCATCGCGTCAAATGCGGCTGCGCGGGCCGGGCGATGCCCTCGACGCCGAGCCAGCGCCGCGCATAGGCGCCGATCGCGATGTCGGCGAGGGTGAACGCATCGCCGTCCATGTACGGGCGCGTGGAGAGCAGGCGGTCGGCGATGGCCCAGACCTCGGCGGCGGCATCGGCATCCTTCTGCAGCTGGATCATGTCCCGCTCGGCGGGCGGCGTGCGCACGAGGCCCCAGAACACCGGGCGGTCGACCGGCTGCACCATCGACAGCGTCCAGTCGAGCCAGCGGTCGACGCTAGCGCGGAGCTTCGGCGCCTCGGGATAGATTTGCGTGCCGCGCCCGTGCGCGAGGCAGAGATAGCGCATGATTGAATTGGATTCCCACAGCGTGAAGTCGCCCTCGACCAGCGTCGGGATTCGCGCATTGGGGTTCATCGCGAGATAGTCGGCCTCGCGGGTCTTGCCAAACGCCATCCCGGCGTCGATGCGCTCGTAAGCCAGGCCAAGCTCGGCAAGGCACCACAGCACTTTCTGCACGTTGACCGAATTGGCGCGGCCCCAGATCGTCAGCTTTTGGTCCGGCACGTCATCCTCCCCAGGCGTTTTTTAACTTGTAGCCCGGATGGAGCGAAGCGCAATCCGGGGTGCTTCGGCAGCGTCAGTCTCGGATGACGCGTGCGCTCCATGCAGGCTGCAAGCCCGGGTGATAGCGGAATTCACTGCGGCAAGCGACGCGCGATTGCGCCGATCCTCTCATGCAAAAGGTCGGCATGCAAAAAGCCCCGCCCGAGGCGGAGCTTTCATTGCAAGGTCAAGCTGGTCAGGCGATCAGCGGCCGAAGAACAGCCACAGCAGAATGATCACCGGGATCGGCACACCCAACATCCACAACAAAATTCCGCGTCCCATCGCGTTCTCCTCCAATTGCATTGTCGAAGAAAGAACGCGTGGGACAGGGGCTGGTTCCCGCAAAAAGGCTCTACCAATGGCCGATGTTGGGCATCGACGACCACGGCTCCTGCGGCGGCTTCGGCTCGCCCTTCTGCAAGATCTCGATCGAGTGCAAATCCGGCGAGCGGACGAAGGCCATGTTGCCGTCGCGCGGCGGACGGTTGATGGTGACGCCGGCCTTCATCAGCTTCTCGCAGGTGGCGTAGATATCGTCGACCTCATAGGCGAGATGGCCGAAGAAGCGGTCCTCGCCATATTTTTCCTGGTCCCAATTCCAGGTGAGCTCGACCAGCGGCGCGCCGCGCGTCTGCGGCTGCTTCTTGAGCGCCTCGAGGTCGTCCGACGAGCACAGGAACACCAGCGTGAAACGCCCCTTGTCGTTCTCGATGCGCCGCACCTCCTTCAGCCCCAGCGCATCCTGGTAAAACTTCAGCGCGACATCGAGATTGCGCACGCGCAGCATGGTGTGGAGGTATCGCATGGTTGTTGCTCCCTTGAACGGATGGGGTTTTGATTTGGGCCGGGACGGCGGGGGTAGGAGATAGCAGGAAATTGGGAGGAGGGGCAGAGGGTGGGCGCACGTGTGCGTGAGGGCGAAGCCGGCTGATGGAGTAATTCAGCCCGCGAACTCAATGCACGTTCACCGCAAATCCAGTGCCGCACACGCGCGATTGGTGATCTGGGCGGGCGGTCTGCTGCCGTGGCCTATCCCGCCGCGAGGCGCTTTCCGGCCTGCTCGATCGGCGGCATGAAGAGCGATACTGCGGTGCCTTCGGGGTCGCGAAACTGGAACGTCTTGTTGCCCCATGGCATCGTCTTCAGCTCGTGCACCAGCGTGACCTTGTCCTTCAGGCGCTCATAATCCGCATCGATGTCTTCAACCTGAAACTCGATCACGGCGGTGCGGTTTGCGCCGGGCTCGGCACTGTTTTCTTTCCAGAGCGCGACCGTCTCAGCAGCGCCTATGGCCAGGTTGGCGCCCGGCGTCACGATCTTGGCGAACACCGGCGCGAGCCATTCGGCGGAACATCCGGTGACCATCTCGTAGAACGAAACCATGGTTTTGATGTCGGTGGCGATCAGGCGAGTGGAAGCGAACTTCATGGCATGTCCTTTGTTGGCCGCAGATTTGAGCGGCATCGCGGGGCTCGTCGCACACCGCTGCTGCCACCCTGATGTCAGCAGTCACGATGCCGCGCCGAGCGCGCGAATTAAGGGCATGAATTATGATGGCCGTGCTGGACTGCGCCTCAAGTGAAACACGATGATCTCGGTGACAGGGCTGGACCACACCGTCACCGCAATTGCAGAGTCACACGGGCCGCGCGCCAGTTCGTCCGAGGCCGCTGTTGTCAGGACGCTCAACTTTCCAGATAATCGATCATTGGAGAGTCTTCAGAACGTTGGAGCTCGGGCGTCATGCCGGTCGACCGAAGGGGGTGGACGCTATTGCAAGCTCCGGGGAGATATTGATGCGTTTCAGAACGGCACTTTTGGTTGCTTCACTGGCCGCGCCGTGGAGTACGGCTCCGGACGCGGCAAAGGCTGCGGGTAGCATGGCTCTCTGCCTGCAGGCTGGCTTCTCGCAAGCTTGCTGCAAAGCCGAGGAAGCGAAGGGCGGTTTCAACGGTGACGGGGCCGATGCCTCTGCGCGCCGCTGGAATAGCCTTGCTATGTGCAAGAGCGGGAGTGCGCAGAGGACCAAGCGTTAGACAGCGAGCCCCTCCACGCGAAGCGCCCCACAGCGCTACCGGGCGCTCCGAACGGTGATGCAAACCGCAGAATTGGCCACTCACCCCCGGGTGGACAGGGTCGTTTAGCCGTTCGCAGATGAACTCCTCGCGGAGATGACGCGACTAACCGCCATGGCCAATATTCTAGGGGAGCTTCTGTTTGCACTGATCCGCTCGATTGTTGCTGGATGGGCGTATGCGCTCTGGGTGAAACTGGCGACATGGCTCGAGCCGAAGATCCAACGGCGTTGGGTGAAGGTTGCCGTAGGAGGTCTCCTCGGCCTGGCAGCCTTTTTTATGATTCCGATACTGATGGGGCTGTTGGGCCTTTGAAGACAATGAAATCCGTTCTCGTCCTCGCACTGGCAATCGGGGCGCTCGTCTCGACGGTGCTGCTCGTCATGGAGCAGCTCACCGATTACTCCATCGCTGTGATGGCATGGGAGATGCCGGGCATATCTGCAGCTTACCTATTCTGGGGAGCTGTCGGCAGTTCCGTTTTCCTGGGCGTCGCCATCACCTGGGCCGTGAATGCAATCGTTTACGGGGCAGTCGCCTTCGTCGTTCTTACGGTCGCCAAGCTGGCAATCCGCGGCCTACCGGAGTGATCCGGCAATGACCGTGATGCCGGATATTCGCCCATCCGACGGGAATTGCGGATTACGGTGACGCGCCGTTCGCTGCGTGATCGCGGTGCTCTTCGCCAGCATCGATGCCTTAAGATCCGCACCAAACCCCGCCACGTTCATTCCAAGTGAGTACAATCTAGGCGGGAAACCTATCAAGGAACGGTTGCGCGGATGCGATAGAATAACTGTTGGATGCGCCGGCGATGAGACATGCATCTGAGGCGGATTGATTGCTGTGCCCTACAGCAGACGCACGACCAGAGGGCTCGCTAGCGCTTTGCTTGCTGCTTGCCACGCCTGATTTCCTCGGCTTCGGCCACGAGCTTCAAGGCGGCGCCGTCGTAGCTCAGCTTCAGCCCACGGCCGACGGTCCATGTCCATCCCTCCCGGTCGTCCCTGGTTGGCTGGGCGTTGAATTGGTCGGATATCGATTTGACTGCAGCGTCTTTGGAAGCAGCGTCCTGGGGACCCGGATTGCTCACCTCCGCATTGACGCGCCAGATGGAATGTTTGGGGTCCGGATTCTTGGGGTCAACGTCGTCGGCAAAGATCGTGACCTTGGCGCCGTCGACTACGCATTCAAGGACGTAAGAATCGCGAAGCTGACGGCAGCGGTAGCGCCGTTGCGTGATGAGCTTGTTGGTCTCGTCGAATGTCATGCCGGGCGAAAAGCCGAGGATATCGGACTTCTGCACGAGTGCCAGAGACGCAGGCTTCAGAAAGCCGGGCTGTACCGCCACGAGAACGGCAGCAGCAACAACGGTCAACCCGGCGATAACAATGGCAATCTTCATCAGCCCCTCACAAGAAACGTGCGACCATACAACAGCCGCAGCGTTCTACCAGCCACGGCGCTGCATGGTTCGAGACGCCCGCTTTAGCGGGCTCCTCACCATGAGGGTCTGATATCTCGCCCGCAAAACTGGCCTCATCCTGAGGGCTCGACGCAGGCGCGCACGTATCCTCCGATCATGAACGTGAAAAACCGCCCCTGACATGACCAGAGGCGGCTTTCGCCAAGCGGCGTTTTCGAAACGCGATTAGTGACCGGTGCCGGGCTTCGTCGTCTTCGGCGGCTTGCCGTCTTCGATCCGGCCTTCGTTGCGCAAATCGCGACCTTCCTGGGCCTTCTTCTGGCTCTCGGGGGACTTGCCGTGTTCGTTCATCTCTTCTTTGATGAACCCGGCGCCTTCCTTCACTTTACCTTCAACGCTCATGACGATCTCCTTGCTGGAGATGGGGCAACTCGCGGCGAGACCTGGCCGTTCCGGCACGCGCGGGATTGTGAGGAGTGCAATGCGACAGGTTCCAAAAAGACCCGCATCATGAAATGGCCGTGCCGCTTGTGGAAGCGGCGCGGCCGGGAAGCGAGCCGTACAGGAAGCCGGCTTACTTCATGTTGCTGCGGGTCCTGGTGCCGCCCTGGTCGCTGCCGGGGCCGGAGCCGCCATGGCCGGAGGCGTCGGGCTTCACCATTCCGCCCTTGCTCATGCCGTCATGGCTCATGCCGGTCGTGCCCTTGGTCATCGTGCCCTTGTCCGTGTTGGTCATGCCGGGCTTCTGCATGTTGTCGGACTGTGGGGCAGGGCCGGTCTGGTTCTGCGCAAAGGCAGCGCCGCACATGAGGCCGAGGGCGGCGGTCGCAACGACGAGCTTCTTCATCTCAAACTCCTGGTTGGTTGTGTGGGCCAACGGGAGCGCGGAAGCCGTGTTCCTAAAACAGGGCGTTCCGGAGTGCAAAAATTCTCGTCTTCGCGCGAACCGCTATCACTTCGCTTGAAAACCTTCTAGGCCGCAAGCCGCTGATCGCCCGGGCCCGTCAGGTGCTTGAGCACTTCCGCATGCTCCAGGTCAGGAACCGCGATCGCCGTGTGGCTGTAGCTCGCATGGGTTCGTGAGTTTGCGATCCTGTCGAGGATATCGCCGCCCTTGATGACGTGGAGGCCCATGCCCTCTCCGGACGGGAAGATCGCGAGCACCACGTCATAGGCGGTGATGACGGCGCGAAGCGCTTCGGCCTTGTCTTCGGCAATCTCGACGAACACGCGAACATCGGCCGCGAGTTCACGCAGCTCGTTAAAATCCAGCACTGTGGGTACTCCAACGCAACGATACTGACAGGAGCTTGGAGGCGTTAGGTTACCGAAGTCTCAACGGGGCATGCCCGATCACAGGTTTCTCGACCAGGTGCCGCATGCGATCGATAGGCGCGCCGGCATTGCCGCCTGCTCGGCAATGCGCCGGCACGGGAAGGAGATCTGGAGCGGGGAGGGACGAAGCGCGCCTCGTACCCCTAGGGGCGTCACACGATGCGTGTGTGACTTATGCGCGCTTTACTTGGCGTATCCCTGCGAGCGGAGCCACGCGATCTTGCGGTCGCCGTTGATCCAGTCGTCGGCGTCTGCCTTGCTGGTGAAGCCCTTGATTTCGCGCTGTTCGCTGTCCGGGTAATCCGCCAGGATTTTCCAGTCGTTGTCTGCAATGCGGACGGTTTTGAAGGTCACTTTTGTTTTTGCCATGCCGCATTATGCAGGAGATGGCCGGAAAAGAGAACCTGCCTTGTGACGGTCACCCGCGTGGCCCCGGCGCAGACCTCGGGGCCCAGCCGGATCGGCAATGCGCGGCAGGGCTCCCGGCAAAGGCGAAAGCCCCGCCTGGGGGAAGCGGGGCTCTCTGATGGGGTGAAGTTTGGGGACTTCAAAGAGTTAGACGCCTCCGGGAGAAAATGGTTCAACGCGAAAACGGCGCAAGCTGCGGCATCCTTTGCCGGGGCGTGCGGCCCTCCGCAGAACCCCCTGCTTGCGTTTTGGCCGTCGATGGGTTCTAAGCCCCGTCACTTCATGAAAGTTGGCATGAATCAGAAGCGCGTTGCGCGGTCGGACCGCGTCCTGAGCAAAGCCTGCTCGCGCGCACAGAAGGAAATTCAGACATGGCGAAGATGACGAAGACTCAGTTGATCGATGCAATTGCCGAGGGCACGCAGCTGTCGAAGAACGACGTGAAGTCGGTCATCGAGTACATGGCGACGGTTGGCTACAAAGAGCTCAACGAGTCCGGCGAGTTCGTCATTCCCGGCTTCGTGAAGATGTCGGTGGTGAACAAGCCGGCCACCGAAGCCCGCATGGGCGTCAATCCCTTCACCAAGGAGCCGATGCAGTTCGCCGCGAAGCCGGCGAGCAAGTCGGTGAAGGCCTCTCCTCTGAAGGTGGCCAAGGACTCCGTCTAAGGGCTCGCCAAGGGCTCGCGTTTTCGTTGTGGGACTCTCCTTTTCGCGGAGTGCTGCCGCGGACTGCTGCAATGACTGCTTGCTTGTGCTGAACCAATAAGGAACTCTCTTAGGGAACTCTCGGGCGTCGTCAGGCTTTGCTTCCGAAAGGGAGAAATCACATGACTGGTCTCAGCGAAGAAGAGATTCGAAATCGGGCTTATCACCTCTGGAAGGAGGCCGGCGAGCCCGCGGGCACGATGGACACCTTCTGGTACGAGGCCGAAAAGGAGCTTCTCGCCGAGCGGACCAAGCAAGGCGAAGTCCCACCCGGGATGACCGACAATCTGCCGGTCTGACTTTGCTGGTCTAACAGGCGGACAGAGGCGAGTGTCGACAGTTCTCAAAGCAGCCACCCGGCGTAACACCCGGGATGGCTGCTTTGCTGTTCGGGCCACCGCTCTCAAAGAAAAACCCCGGGCTTGGGGACCGGGGCTCTTCAAGCTGGCAGGCCGCGTCGCGACATGCCGCCAGCACCACTGAATTCGACCTGATAACGCGGGCCGGGAAAATTCGTTCCGGCCGCTAGTCCGGCGACACGGACACGTCGATGATCGCCGGCGTATCGACCTGGCGCTCGCGCCAGACGACGAGATCGCATTTGGGATTGAGCCACTGATATTCGGAGCCGCGCGCCTTCAGGTGCGCGAGCGCTGCATCATGTGCGGCGGTCTGATCCGGCGCTTCGACCATGATCTCCACAGTCTCCTCGATCTGACGCACCACTTCGACGGCGTAGTATTTTCTGGTCACGGTCCCTCGCTCCGGAATGACTAACGGGGAGGGCGATGGCGCGTTCCCCAAAAGAAAAACCCCGCGCTTTCGCGCGGGGCCTTCTTAGCTGGCTGCGATGGGATTTCAGCGCGCCGCCCGCCGCGTTCTCGAACTTAAGGTTGAAAACCCAAAAAGCAACCGCGCCGGCGCGCGGAAGGCTCAAGGCGATCTGCCCGGCGAATTTCGCGAGGAGGGGCTGGACTTTGTGTTCTTCATTTGTTCTAGTGAAGCATCTCTTTGGCGGCGACCATTTGGTTGGAGGTGCCCATGACTGTCGAGAAACAACGCGAAGTGATCAGGCTCTGGAATCAACTCAGGAAGCTCGAAGGTCCGGCCGCGGAAGAACTCCGCATCCAGATCCTCGAATGCTTTTCGGAGAAGGACCTGTCGGGGAAGGAGACGGTGAAGCAAGCGGCGTGATGAGCGTCGCACTACGTCGATGATAACAGGCAATCGCGCCGGCCTTCACCGATCGTTAGGAATCGTTTTGTGCTGATTTCTCGACTCCGATTCGTTCCTTGCGAACGAAATGGAGTCGGATGCAGAACAAGCCGTGGCTTCTGTGTCGATGCGGGACGCGCCCTTCCTGACCAAGCCGGCGTGATGCTTCGCACAGTCCCGTCCGCGTGTCCTCGCTACGAGATGAGGCGAGGGAGACGCGACATGGATGCGTGCTGGTTGCTCGAGATGTTTGCCGAGATCGCGTGTTTTGGTACGACCGGCACCCGCGCTTGCGCAAAGGCAGGCCGTCGGTGCCGCAGGTGCCACCGCGATGGAAATCCGAAGACGCGATGTGAGCGCGCGATCGTTGGCGATGATGCGATCGTTTGCGCACAAACGAAGTGTTAAGACTTGCTTCGCGCCGATTTCTGCGATTCCGATTCGTTCTTCGAGAACGAAAGGCAGGTGAAGCTGGAACAAAGCCGGACGGCGGATCGCCAGAAGCTTCGGCTTCGAGCTTGAAGCGGCTCGCCGAGTTCTGGAGACGCTTCGCCAACTCCTAACGGAAGCTTGCCGCGAAGCCGATAACCCTATTCGGTTAGGTTAAAAGCGCAATCGCGTTGCGCTTGCCGCTGCTTGGGATAGGTGTCTGGCGAAGACGCGATCCGACTTTGCCAACAAGCGACTTTGACCAACAAGCAATTTTGCCAAGAACGAATTCATGACACCTTTTTCAGAACCGAGTTTTTATCAGGGCGACCGCCACACCTACCGGCGCGTCGCCATCGTCGGCACGCTTTTTTGTCTGGCATTCGTAGTGATCAGTATCTCGCTGCGGCCACAGCTCGAGGACACGCGTGTCGCGGTCAAGGCCGACCGGCTGATGCGCACGGCCGGCCAGGCACCGCACGCGAATTAGCGGTCGTCGCCGGAGATCTGATGGTCGGCGGAATTGCTTGGGCACGCGGTGCCCTGTGAGGCGAGCGCCACGAAGCCGGCATAGCCGGACAGGTTGAGCAAGACTTCGAGCCAAACGGGCATGTCGGCCTCTTTTCTCCTTGAAGGCTACGCCAACGTGCGCGCGAAGCGCATGTTCCCGGACAAGAACAACGGCACCTCAAAGCGGGGTGGTGGGGTCGAGCCGCCGGCCGAGGGCGCCTACGGACTCGCTCGACGGCTGTTCCTTGAGGAACTCGGCAATGGCCCGCGCCAGCTCGCCGTCGCTCATCGGCGTCGGCGGCGGGCGCAGCGTGCCGACACCGAAACTGCGGACGATCTCGTCGTAATGCTGATCGCCGGATCTGGGAACGAGCCTGCGGATACGGGCCAGCAATTTGGATATCGGCACTTCATCCTCCTAGGCGCTCCCCGCTGGCAGCAATGGTGGTGCGTTGCCAATTCGCTGTCGTAAAACTGAAAACCCCGCCAGCATTGGTGATGCTGACGGGGTCTTCGTGCTGTTGCCTCAACCCGACGGCGGAGGCTTCCGCACTTGAACAAACAATTCGCGGAACGCGCCCCTGTTCCATGCGTGGCCGGATTTATTCCGAGCTCGGTTCCACAGGCTTGCGCGCAACCATCGCAACGCGCCGGCGTTGTCTGTGCGAGATACGAAGGAGGACATTTATGATCAGGAAGACACTGGCAGTTCTGGCTACCGTTGCGGCCGTCGGCGTGACCACGATCGCGGCGCCTGCGCCCGCCGAGGCGCGCGGCCGCGGCATCGGTCCGGGCCTCGCATTCGGCCTCGCGGCCGGCGCCATCACCGCGGGCGCTGTCGCAGCATCCCATCCTTATGGCTACGGCTACGGCCCGGGGTATGGCTACTATGGCCGCCCGGCCTACGCTTACGGCCCTGGTCCGTACGCCTATTACGGCGATGGACCGTACTACCGCCGCCACCATTATTACCGTCACTGGTAACGGTTGAACAAACGAAAGAGCCCGGAGCAACGCTCCGGGCTCTTTTCATGCCTGGTGATCTGGTGTCGTTACGGCCAGAGCGAGGGCCGTTCCACCTTGCGCGCGTTGTCGAGCGTCGACACGAAATACTCGTCACGCTCGCGTTTGAATTTTTCCTGGGTGGCACGGAAGGCGGCGACACGGGCGGCGATCTCTTCGCGTTCGCGGATTTTACGCTGTTCGTCCTCGGTCATTTCAAATCCCCTCTGCACGTGAGTATGTGTCCTACTGAACCCAAGCACTGCCGCCGCAATCACGTTGAGTCGCGTCAACACATGCATTGGCGCTTCTGATTGGGGCGTCAATGGGGAGGAGGCATTGCAGGATTGTGATAAGCGAGGGTCGGAAAAAATTGCCGACCGCGTCTTGCGCGGCAGTGGATAACAGCGTCAATAATCTTGTCGCTTGCACATGTTGCAGCTAGCGCAAAAACAAATCAGCAAAACCGATCAGCCAAGCCAATCGGCAAAGCAAAACGGGAGGCCGCGTTGATTGCATCGGATCTTCGCAGCGGCGTCGAGCGTCTCGGCGACATGATCGCCGAAGCCAAACGGATCGTGCCGTTCACCGGGGCGGGCATCTCGACGGAGTGCGGCATCCCCGACTTCCGCTCGCCGGGCGGAATTTGGACGCGCAACCGCCCGATCCCATTCGACGAGTTCGTCGCCAGCCGGGAGGCGCGCGACGAATCCTGGCGCCGGCGCTTCGCGATGGAGGAGGTCTTTGCGGCGGCGAGGCCCGGTCGCGGCCATCGCGCGCTCGCCTCGCTCTACCGCGCCGGCAAGGTTCCCGCGATCATCACCCAGAACATCGACAATCTGCACCAGGCCTCAGGCGTCGCGAGCGATCACGTGATCGAACTTCACGGCAACACCACGTATGCGCGCTGCATCGGATGCGGTCAGGCCTATCCGCTCGACTGGGTGAAGCGCCGCATCGACGAGGAGGGCGCCGCGCCCAACTGTACCGTGTGCGACGAGCCGGTGAAGACCGCCACGATCTCCTTCGGCCAGATGATGCCCGAGGACGAAATGCAGCGCGCGACCGCGCTGTCGCAAACCTGCGACCTCTTCATCGCGATCGGTTCCTCGCTGGTGGTATGGCCGGCCGCGGGCTTTCCGATGATGGCGAAGGAATCGGGTGCGCGCCTGGTGATCGTCAATCGCGAGCCTACCGAGCAGGACGACATCGCCGACCTCGTGCTCCGCCACGACATCGGCGAAACGCTCGGGCCCTTTGTCGGTAATTGAGGCAGCAATTTGATTCGCGGCTGTGCAAGCTGTTCATAGGTTCCGGCGAATCTCTTTTTTGTCTATGCCTCGCAACCGGGAGTGTTATCTTTTGAGTCGAAAGATTCGCGTCGCGTCGAGTTGAGAAGATTCTCTAAAGACGCGTGATTCGGCGCCGCCATTCAGGCGGGTTGCATGGCATGTGTGGGGTCCGGGGTTATGGGGTCGTCGGACGGATTTGAGTCCAAGAAGGTCGGAGTTCCCGCGGTGGGCGAACACGGCGGGGGCGGTCGCGACAGCGCACTCAGTCCCTTCACCGGACTTGGTGAGAGCAGCGCCAACCTCGTCGAGGTTCACGGCGTCATCAAATGGTTCGATGCCTCAAAGGGCTACGGCTTCATCGTTCCCGACAATGGTTGGCCCGACGTGCTCCTGCACGTTACCGTGCTTAGGCGCGACGGCTTCCAGACCGCCTACGAGGGCGCCCGCATCGTCGTCGAGTGCATCCAGCGCGCCAAGGGGTACCAGGCGTTCCGCGTGGTCTCGATGGACGAGTCGACTGCGATCCATCCGGCGCAGATGCTGCCGCCGCGCACCCATGTCACGGTGACAGCGACCAGCGGGCTGGAGCGGGCTCAGGTCAAGTGGTTCAACCGGCTGCGCGGTTTCGGCTTCCTGACATGCGGCGAGGGCACCCCCGACATCTTCGTGCACATGGAGACGCTGCGCCGCTTCGGCATGACCGAGTTGCGGCCCGGTCAGTATGTCCTGGTCCGCTTCGGGCCCGGCTCCAAGGGTATGATGGCGGCCGAGATCCATCCCGAGACGGGATCGCCGGTCTCGTCCCACTGATCCAATTCCCGCAATCGTGAGCAGAGGCGCGCTGGCTGGCCGGCGCGCCTCTGGCTTTTCCGGCGACCGCCACGTAAGGACTGGTCCAGTCCCACGCCTCGAGAGCCATCCATGAATTTCGATCGAAAGGCCGTCTTCGCCGTTGCGAAGGGCTGGCTTGCCGCCATCCTCGTCGTCGCCGGCTGTGCCGTCGCGAGCGCGCCGGTCCGCGCCGCCAGCTTCCAGCCGCTCGAGATCGTCACCAAAAACGGCGTGCAGGTGTTCTCGGTCGAGATCGCGACCACCGAGGAGGAGAAGCAGACCGGCCTGATGTACCGCAAGGAACTGGCGGACGGCAAAGGCATGCTGTTCGACTTCAATCCCGAGCAGGAGGTGTCGATGTGGATGAAGAACACCTACGTCTCGCTCGACATGATCTTCATTCGCGCCGACGGCCGAATCCTCCGCATCGCCGAAAATACCGAGCCGATGTCGACAAAGATCATCTCATCCGGGGGGCCCGCGCGGGCTGTTCTGGAGGTGGTGGCAGGCACGGCACAAAAATATGGCATCCGCGCCGGCGATCGCGTCGGCCACCCGCTGTTCGGCAGCAAGTAGGCGGGAAGGGAGCTATTACCCCCGTCCCGGCGGTCTTTTGGGAAGCGTGCTTCGCGCCTTTGGAAGGCTTGCTGGCGCTTTGGGAAGCGTGTATCGACGGGGCTCGCCGGACATTCGGGGTATAGCGCAGCCTGGTAGCGCGGCAGTTTTGGGTACTGCAGGTCGTTGGTTCGAATCCAGCTGCCCCGACCAGTCCCGAGGTGGGCCGGACCCGCGCCTCAGAACAGCAACCGTTCGACGAGGCGCCAGGCGATCCCGGCCAAGCCGACAAGGCGCGTTCAGTGCCGATGCCTGGAGCTGCCAAAGCTTCCCAATCCTCGGCGCTCATTCCCTGCGCAACGCGACTTCCGCGCGATTTTTCAAGGCATTGGGCCGGATCGGGCGGCGCGGAATTCCTGAAACTTTGTCGAACCTTTAGGCGTCGCCCCAGACACATAGGTGTTGGGGGATTTCAGCGCCCAATGCCTAACGGACGCCGCCAAGCGATGATATTCCGCTTGCGCGGCGTTACGCTTTTCCAACCATCAGTTCGTCGCGTACCAGCCGAACGGAAACGGCAGGAACGGCCAGGCCAGCTGATTGTCGTTGGCGACCTTCCGCGGCTCTTGCTCCGGCGCCTTCGCAGGCAGAGCAGGCGGCGTCGATCGTAGCGCCAAGCGCAGACATGCACATTGCAAATTCATCGTAGTGGCCCCCGCCCATCAATCGTTTTCAAAAATTCGCGTCAGTCTGGAAATAACCGCGCGTCCTCAAAACGACGCGCTCATTCTCAAATCGCACACAGTCTAGGAAAATCGGCGACCGCTTTCAACCGGTCTTGCCACGCGCTCACAGGAAGTAAGGTTGACCGGTTAGGTTAAGGGCGAGCGGTTGTTGCGGCGGCCTTCGTGCCTGTTATCAGATCGGTCCGGCTTGCGATGGGCTGCCTGAAATCGTGCTCACACGACATCACAGTTCGTCGCAGCGCTCGTATCTTGTGAGTTCTGCATCATGTCTTTCGATCGCAACGTCCGAACCATCGGTCCGCAGGCGAGCTGGACCGAGATCTGGCACCTCTGGACGGTGTTCGTGCCGCGCCGCTCGATCAACGGACAGCTCGTTTACGGCAAGGTCTGGCGCCGCCACGACGGTCGCGACTGGATCTACAAGAAGTTTACCGAGTACGACGGCGAAGTGGCGGCCTAGCAGGCCGCGCCCGTTAACCCGAATGCCTCTCGCCCGCGGCCGATCCCGGCGTCTGCACACGCGGCAGCGGCAATTTGAAGTGACGCTTCGCGTAGGCGACGATTTCGTTATCGGAGGGATGATCGGCCGCTTCCACCGCGGCAATCCGCGTGGCGATGTCGGGCGCGTGTGCGCGAATGTGGCTGGCAAGCTCCGTCTTTCCACTCGCCGGACCGATGATCAGGATTTCGCCGGCATCGGCGAGGGCTTTGGTCACGTCGGCAAGGAACGCCTTGTCCGGCGCGGCATGGCCGCTGCCAATCGCGTTGGCCTTGTGATGAAGATGACGCGTCGCCAACTGCGGATGCAGTGTGATTTCGTCCGAGCCGCTCAGACCGAGATGGAAGATCCGGGCCTGGGAATGGTCGATCCATACCACGGCGTGAAAATGAGAGGGCATGTGCTTGGGCCTTGTCCGAGGGGAGGGCGCCGACATCGCTGCGGCGGGTGCGTCGCGGCGACATTAGGCCGGCGGGGCGCCGCCCTGGTTGAGGCAGGTCAATCCGATCCCGGACAAGCCGAAACAGTCCAGCGGACTGAACGGAGCCTGGAGGACCAGGCAACCGGCTCAGGCTGCTTTTGCGGCCGCAGGCTTGGGCGGCGGCGGCTTCAGCGGCTTGTCCTGCTTCTTCGACCAGGAGATGTAATAGGCCACCGTCGTCATGATCGCGATGCCGGCGACGCTGACGAAGATCTGCGCGAACAGCGAGCCCGAGCTCATCGACAGCTCGAAATGACCGACGAAGGACAGGAACACGCCGACGCAGAACACGGCGAGCGACTGCTGGCCGCACACGATGATGGGGTCGAACCCTTTCCATTCCAGGCCCGGCCAGTCCTTCGGCACGAAGCGGATCACCAGGATCACGATCACGACGAAGTGGATGAAGCGGTAGGGCGCAAGATTGGTCTTGTCATTCGGATTGAACGCCGAGAACAGCCATTCCGGGAACATACCGCCGAGGGTCGGGAAGCGGCCGGCCATGGTCATGACCAGCGCGAACAGCATGTAGCCGAGACAGAGCCACAGCGTGACCGGCGCGTTGATCAACGTCATCGAGCGCCGCGCGCCGCCCATGGCGCACCAGGCGCCGAACACGAACAGCACCTGCCAGCAATACGGGTTGAAGTACCACTGTCCGGCCGGATAGGCGTTCAGGTTCAAGCCGAAATGGCGCGCGGTCAGCCACAGCACGATGGACAATGCCATCGTCAGGTCCGGCTTGCGCAGCATGAACCAGAGCACCGGCGGAAACAGCCCCATCAGCACGATGTAGAGTGGCAGCACGTCGAGATTGAGCGGCTTGAAGCGCAGGAACAGGCCCTGGCGCAGCGTCTCGGTGGCGTTGTCGACCAGGCCCGCGACGTTGAACTCGTTGATCATCTCGGAATCGCCGAAGCGCAGCGCCAGATAGCTGATCGAGGCGATGTAGATCACGAACAGGATGATGTGGGCGACGTAGAGCTGCCAGACCCGCTTGGTCAGCCTCGTGGCGCCGACCAGGAAGCCGCGCTCGAGCATCATCCGGGCATAGACGAAGGAGGCGGTGTAGCCGGAGATGAAAACGAACAGATCGGCGGCGTCGGAAAAGCCGTAGTTGCGGGTGGTGATCCAGTTCACCACGTTGTCGGGGATATGGTCGAGGAAGATCGCCCAGTTCGCGATGCCGCGAAACAGGTCGAGCCTGAGGTCACGGCCCTTCTCGGGAAGCGTGGCGTTGATGTTCAGGAAGGACATGCGACGGGAGCTTTCGGAGGGGACGGATAGGTGGGCGTCAACGAAGCAGGGCCGCCGGGCGAGATCCCGGCGCGGAAGGCGGGTACGCAATTGTCACGATGCAGCATAGTGATTATACCGGTCGGCGAGGCATCCCGGGGGCCGGAATCACCGATTAGTTCCCAAAAGGTGTCTCTATACTATGCCCGCGGTTTCCACCAACTGCTACCGTGACGCATCGAAATCGAACGAAAAGACGAGAAGAGGGCCGGACGATCCATGACCGCACGCATTTTCAAGCCCGCCAAGAACGCGATGCAATCCGGCCGGTCGAAGACCAAGGAATGGCAGCTCGACTACGAGCCCGAGCAGCCGCGCGCGGTCGAGCCGCTGATGGGCTGGACCTCGTCCGGCGACATGAAGCAGCAGATCACGCTGCACTTCCACAGCAAGGAAGAGGCGGTCGCCTATTGCGAGCGCAAGGGCATCGCCTACCAGGTGATCGAGCCGAAGGAATCGGTGCGCCGTCCGGTCGCCTATGCGGACAATTTCTCGTTCCGCCGCGGCGAACCCTGGACGCATTGAGGACGGGCCACGCTCCGTGACTCGCGTCATGCCCGGGCTTGCCGTCTTCGCTGAAGCTTCGCCGGCCCAACACTGAATGCCCGGCGAAGCCTTGGCGGAGCCGGGTCCCGGGCATCCTTGTTTTAGCCCCCGCGTAAGAGCCCGCGGCTGGCGGGAATAAGCTCGGCCAACCATGCGCATTCTTCCCATAGTCCTGCCCTTGGCAGCCATTCCGCTCCGTGCTTCGCTGCCTCGCATAAGTCGAGCATGACGAGGTGGGCTATGGCGGGGCGTGACCAGCTCGACGGCGTCGATCTGAAAATACTCTCCGAATTGCAGCAGGACGGGCGGGTTCGCAACAACGAGCTGGCGCTGCGCGTCGGGGTGTCCGGGCCCAACTGCGTGAGGCGGCTGAAATCGCTGTTCAGCCGCGGCGTGATCCGGGCGGTGCGCGCCGTCATCGACGAGCGGCTGCTCGGCTACGAGGTGGTGTCGTTCGTCTCGATCCAGCTCGGCAGCCAGGCCCAGCCGGTGCTGGCGGCGTTCGAGAGCTCGGTCGCGGCGATCCCCCGTATCCAGCAGTGCTGGCGGATTTCGGGCGACACCGACTATCTTCTCAAATGCGTTGCGCCGAGCGTCGAGAGCATGCGCCAGCAGCTCCTGCATTTCGCCGCGATGCCGAACGTGAAGAACGTCCGCAGCTTCCCGGTGCTGGGCGTGGCAAAGGACGTTCCGCTGCCGTTGCAGGAGATCGCGGCGGCAGGATAGTTCGGCGGCGAAGGCTTCCAAACCTGGCTCGCACAACGACATCCAAAAAATCCGAAGGCGCCGGAGTAATTCCCTTACCGGGATACAAATTCGGATAAGGCGGATAAAAAGATAAGTAACTCACCTAACTGTGAGCGCTGGCCTTCCAGCCGAAGCAGACGCAGTCGCGCACCAAGTTTCGCCCGGGTGGGCAGGCAAACTCGAACTGATCGAGACCGGTTTCGGAATGATGCGGCCTCCGAGTGGACCTCGGAGGCCGCACCAGCTGAGAGCCCCCGCGTCAGCGATACCTGCCGCGAAACTCGCGCGGTGAGGTGCCGGCCCAGGTGCGGAAGGCGCGGGAAAAGCTCTTCTCGTTGCGGAAGCCGGCGATCTCCGCGATCCGCTTGATCGGGCTACGACCGCGCATCAGCTCCTGCTTGGCAAGCTCGAATTTTGCCTCTTCCTTGAGATCGCGAAGCGAGGTCGCTTCATCGCGCAGGCGCCGATGCATGGTGCGGGTGGAGAGTGCCAGCTCGCGCGCGACATCCTCGGCTCCGAGACTGCGTCCGCGCGCATTGCGGAGCACGCGGCGAACGCGCTCGACCAGCAGCCGGTCGCGCCGATAGGGTAGCACTGTCAGCCGCAGCGCGCCCTTGAGCATGTTGTCGAGGTCCGCCGCGCTCCGGGTGAGCGGCAGCGACAGATAATGCTTGTCGAAGGTGATGGAAGCACGGTCAGCATCGAAGCGGACGTTTCGGCAAAAGATGGTCGGATAGACCGAGACGTGGCCGGGCTCGGGGTGTGGAAATTCCGCGGCGCGGAGCGCGATCCTGGAATCTACAGCCCAGCAGGAAAAGCCGAGAACATAGCGGAGCAGGGTGACCAGGCAGAATTCGCGTAAAGGTCCGAGGTCGGCCAGTTCGCGGATGGACACGACCGCGGTCTCCTTGCCGACCTCGAGATCGAGCAGCACGTCTTCTGTAAGCAGACGATGGTGCCGACACCAGCGCTTGAGCGCGACCTCCAGCGTCGGGGCGGTGATTGAGGCGCGGCACAGCATGCCGTAGGTGCCGAAGGGCAGCCGCCGCGAGAACCAGCCGAGCGCCTCGTCATCCAGTTCGCGCATGGCGTGGCCCGCCAGCGCCTCGAACTGGCCGGCCGTGACCCGCCCATCCGGAGAATTGACAAGGTCTGGCGTTACCTGACCCCGGCTCAGCGCCTCGGTCGGATCGCGGCCGTAGCGTTCGTAAGCGGCAACGACGCCGCGGACGAAGGCGGCAGGGGTCACGGCACGGCGCGGGATCGCGGTTGCGACTTGAAAAGGCATCGGAAACCCTCTGGGAAAATCCTCGCCAAGTTTGGCGGAAAATGCAACCTTTTCGACGGCAGAAGGGCCCCGTTGCCGCTAGGTTCGGTCCCCAAAATACGGAGGAATCGCCTTGAATATCCCGAGCATCGATTTCGATCTGGGCGAAGACATCAGCATGCTGCGCGACACGCTGCGCGCCTTCGTGGAGGCGGAGATCGCCCCGCGTGCCGCCGATATCGAGAGAGCCAATCTATTCCCGGCGGACCTGTGGAAGCGCCTCGGCGACCTCGGCCTGCTCGGCATGACCGCGCCGGAGCAATATGGCGGCTCCAACATGGGTTATCTCGCCCATATCGTCGCGATGGAGGAGATTTCGCGCGGCTCGGCCGCGGTCGGGCTCTCCTACGGCGCCCACTCAAATCTCTGCGTCAACCAGATCCGCCGCAACGGCAATGATGCGCAGCGCGAGCGCTATCTGCCAAAGCTGATCTCCGGCGAGTATGTCGGCGCGCTCGCGATGTCCGAGCCCGGCGCCGGCTCAGACGTCGTCTCGATGAAGCTGCGCGCCGACAAGCGCGGCGACCGTTATGTGCTCAACGGCTCGAAGATGTGGATCACCAATGGCGGAGATGCCGACGTGCTGGTGGTCTATGCCAAGACCGATCCGGAAGCGGGTCCACGCGGCATGACCGCCTTCCTGGTCGAGAAGGGGACGAAGGGCTTCAGCCACGGCCAGCATCTCGACAAGCTCGGCATGCGCGGCTCCAACACGTATCCGCTGTTCTTCGACGAATGCGAGGTGCCGGAGGAGAACGTGCTTGGCAAGGTGGGCGAGGGCGTCAAGGTGCTGATGTCCGGGCTCGACTATGAGCGCACGGTGCTCTCGGGCGGCCCACTCGGGATCATGGCGGCCTGCATGGACGCGGTGGTGCCCTACATGCACGAGCGCAAGCAGTTTGGGCAGCCGATCGGCGACTTCCAGCTCATGCAGGGCAAGCTCGCCGACATGTACGCGACCTGGCAGGCCACGCGTGCCTATGTCTATGCGGTGGGGCGTGCCTGCGACCGCGCCGATCACGCGCGCAGCTTGCGCAAGGACGCCGCCGCTGCGATCCTCTATTCAGCGGAGAAGGCGACCTGGATGGCGGGCGAGGCGATCCAGGCGCTGGGCGGGGTCGGCTACACATCCGAATTTCCGGTCGGACGTCTGTGGCGCGATGCCAAGCTCTATGAGATCGGCGCCGGCACCTCGGAGGTCCGGCGCATGCTGATCGGGCGCGAATTGATGGCCGAGACGGCTTAAAACCTTCACGCAATTGGAATCAACATGCCGCTCCATTCCAGCATCGATACGTCTTCATCGGACTTTGCCCGCAATTCCGAGGCCATGCGCACTCTCGTCGCAGATTTGCGCGAAAAGCTGAGCCAGGTCGCCGGCGGCGGCGGCGAGGTCTCGCGCAACCGCCATACCTCGCGCGGCAAGATGCTGGCGCGCGAGCGCGTCGACCTGCTGGTCGATCCCGGCACCTCGTTCATGGAGCTGTCGCCGCTCGCGGCCTATGGCCTCTATGGCGGCGACGTGCATTCGGCGAGCGTCGTCACCGGGGTCGGGCGCATCTCGGGCCGCGAATGCGTGATCGTCGCCAACGACGCCACCATCAAGGGTGGCACTTATTATCCTATGACCGTGAAGAAGCATCTGCGTGCGCAGGACGTGGCGCGGCAGAACAATCTTCCCTGCGTCTACATGGTCGATTCCGGTGGCGCCTTCCTGCCGCTGCAGGACGAGATCTTTCCGGACGAGCGGCATTTCGGCCGCATCTTCTACAACCAGGCCCAGATGTCGTCGCAAGGTATCCCGCAGATTGCCATCGTGATGGGTTCCTGCACGGCCGGCGGCGCCTATGTCCCCGCGATGTCGGACGAGAGCATCATCGTGCGCAATCAAGGCACCATCTTCCTCGGCGGGCCGCCGCTGGTGAAGGCGGCGACGGGCGAGGTGGTGACCGCCGAGGAGCTCGGTGGCGCCGACGTGCATTCGCGGCAATCGGGGGTGACCGATCATTACGCCCAGAACGACGCGCATGCGATCGGCATCGCCCGCCGCATCGTCGGTACGCTGAAGCCAGCGGTACGGCCAAACCTCAACATGCATCCGCCGCGTGATCCCTTGTTTGCGGCGGAAGAGATCTACGGCGTGGTGCCCGTCGACGGGCGCAAGCCGTTCGATGTGCGCGACATCATCGCGCGCGTCGTCGACGGTTCCGAGTTCGACGAGTTCAAGAAGCTCTACGGCACGACGCTGGTGTGCGGCTTCGCCCACATCTGGGGTTTTCCGGTCGGCATCATCGCCAACAACGGCATTCTCTTCAGTGAAAGTTCGCTGAAGGGGGCGCATTTCATCGAGCTGTGCTGCCAGCGCGGCATTCCGCTGGTGTTCCTGCAGAACATCACCGGCTTCATGGTCGGAAAGAAATACGAAGCCGGCGGCATCGCCCGCGACGGCGCCAAGCTGGTAACGGCGGTCGCGACGGCCTCCGTGCCGAAATTCACCGTGGTGATCGGCGGCTCCTACGGCGCCGGTAATTACGGCATGTGCGGCCGCGCCTACTCACCGCGCTTCCTGTGGATGTGGCCAAACGCCCGCATCTCGGTGATGGGCGGCGAGCAGGCCTCGATGGTGTTGAGCCAGGTCCGGCGCGACAATATCGAGGCGAAGGGCGATAGCTGGTCGAAAGAAGACGAAGAGACATTCCGCGAGCCGATCCGCGCGCAATATGAGAGCCAGGGGCACCCGTATTACGCGACCGCGCGGCTGTGGGACGATGGCGTGATCGACCCGGCCGACACGCGCCTCGTGCTCGGCCTTGGCCTCTCGGCGGCGTCGAATGCGCCGATCGAGCCGACGAAATTCGGCCTGTTCAGGATGTGATGCGATGGACCGCTCAAAGCTCTACCGCCGTTTTCGCACGCTCCTGATCGCCAACCGCGGCGAGATTGCCTGCCGCGTGATCCGCACAGCGCGCGCCATGGGCCTGCGCTCGGTCGCGGTCTATTCCGAGGCCGACCGCGACGCGATGCATGTCGCGCTCGCCGACGAGGCCGTGCTGCTCGGGCCCGCTCGCGCCCGCGACAGCTATCTCAATGTCGAGCGGCTGATCGAGGCCGCGCGCAAGACGGGCGCAGAGGCGATCCATCCCGGCTACGGCTTCCTGTCGGAGAACGCCGAATTCGCCCAGGCGTGTTTCGACGCGGGCCTGGTCTTCGTCGGCCCGACGGCCGGGATGATGACGGCGATGGGCTCGAAGTCCGGCTCGAAGGCTTTGATGGAGAAGGCCGGCGTACCGCTGGTGCCCGGCTATCACGGCGAGGCCCAGGACGATGCGACGCTGGCGAAGGCGGCAGAGAAGGTTGGTTTCCCAATTCTGGTGAAGGCGTCCGCCGGCGGCGGCGGCCGTGGTATGCGCATCGTTCGCTCCGCGGATGAACTCGCGCCTGCAATCGTCAGCGCGAAGCGCGAGGCCAAGGCCGCGTTCGGCGACGACCGCATGCTGATCGAAAAATATGTCGACAACCCTAGGCATATCGAGGTGCAGGTGATCGGCGACAGCCACGGCAATCTGCTGTCGCTGTTCGAGCGCGAATGCACGCTGCAGCGCCGCCACCAGAAGGTGATCGAGGAGGCGCCGTCGCCGACGCTCAATGCGGCCCAGCGCGAGACGGTCTGTGCCGCCGCGCGAAAGGCGGCCGGAGCCGTCAACTATGTCGGCGCCGGCACCATCGAGTTCGTCTCCGACGGCAAGGACGTGTTTTTCATCGAGATGAACACCCGCCTCCAGGTCGAGCATCCCGTGACCGAGCTGATCACCGGGATCGATCTCGTCGAGTGGCAGCTCCGCGTCGCCTTCGGCGAGATGCTGCCCTTGAAGCAGGACGAGATCCGCCTCAACGGTCATGCGGTCGAGGCGCGCGTCTACGCGGAAAACCCGACCAGGAATTTCATGCCATCGGTTGGAAAGATTTCGACCTGGCGTCTGCCCGCTGAAACCGGGGGGCTGCGCATCGACTCCGGCTATCGGGAGGGCGATACGGTCTCGCCGTACTACGATGCGATGCTAGCTAAGATGATCGCCTGGGCGCCGACGCGTGATGTCGCGATCGAGCGGCTGAACCGCGGGCTGGAAGAGTCCGACGTCCGCGGCATCGTCAGCAATATCCCGTTCCTGTCGGCGCTGATGACGCATCCGAAGGTGAGGGCGAATGCAATCGACACCGGCTTCATCGAGCGCGAGCTGGCGGTTCTGACGCAGGCCTCGCCGGCGCCGGGCGAGCTCGAGCTCTGCGCCGCGGTGGCTGCGATCGTCAATGATGAGCGGCAGGCCGCGCAAGGCGAGGCGAGCTCGCCCTGGCAGACGTTTGGCTGGATGCCGGTCGGCCGCCGCCAGCGCGGCTTTGCTTTCCGCGTTGGCCACGGACCCGAGCAGAAGGTCGCTCTAAACTACGGCAGCGGCCCGTCGACGCTGATGATCGGCGAACGCGAGCTGGCGTTTGCGATTGTGCCGAGAGATGGCGGGTTCGATCTCACGCTCGACGGCGTCAAATCGTCGGTCGCGGCCGTGATCGACGGTCATGAGCTGTATTTGCGTACGCGCAACGGCCGCTTCGATCTGCACTGGATCGATCCGTTCGGCGGCGAGACCGAGGAGCAGGCCGGCGCGGACAAGATCGCGGCGCCTTTGCCGGGCACGGTCGTCGCCGTGCTGGCGGAGGAGGGCGCCAAGCTCGAGAAGGGCGCGCCGATCCTCACCCTGGAAGTGATGAAGATGGAGCAGACGCTGCGCGCGCCCTATGCCGGCGTGCTGAAGTCGATCAAATGCAAGGTCGGCGACATCGTCCAGGAGGGCGTCGAGCTCGCCGTGGTCGAGCCTTCCGGAGAATAAGATGAGCGATCAGGTCCGCATCATCGAAATGGGGCCGCGGGACGGCCTCCAGAACGAGAAGACGGCGGTCAGCGTCGAGGCCCGCATCGCCTTCATCGAGGCGCTGGTCGCGGCCGGCCTCAATACAGTCGAAGTCGGTGCCTTCGTCTCGCCCAAGGCGATCCCGCAGATGGCGAGCTCGGATGCTGTGCTGCGCGGCGTCAGCCATTTGACCGGTGCCGAATTCCACGTGCTGGTGCCGAACGAGAAGGGCTATGACGCCGCGCGCGCGGCCGGAGCGAAGATCGTCTCGGTGTTCGCCGCGGCCTCCGAGGGCTTTTCGCGGGCCAACATCAATTGCACGGTCGCGGAGTCCGTCGAACGGTTCAAGCCGGTGCTGACGCGCGCCAAGGCCGATGGTGTCAAGGTCCGCGGCTATATCTCCTGCGTGCTGGGCTGTCCCTTTGACGGCGAGATCAAGCCGAAAGCCGTCGCCGATCTCGCCACCACGCTGTGGGAGCTCGGCTGCTACGAGATCTCGCTCGGCGACACCATCGGGGTCGGCACGCCGGCCAAAGCCAAGGAGATGCTGCGGGCGGTCAGCGCCAACATCCCGCCCGCCAAGCTCGCGATGCATTTTCACGACACCTACGGCCAGGCGCTCGCCAATCTCCATGCGGGGATGGAGGAGGGCGTCCGCGTCATCGACGCCGCCGCGGGCGGCCTCGGCGGTTGTCCCTACGCGCCCGGCGCGACCGGCAATGTCGCGACCGAGGACGTCGTCTATATGCTCGAGGGCATGGGGATCAGGACCGGCGTCGATATGGACCGGTTGCTGGCGGCCACGAACGAGATGAGTGGCGTGCTCGGCAAGCCGCCCGTGAGCCGCGTGGCCTCCGCGTTGAATGCGAAGAAGAGGCGCGCGGGCTCCTAGTTCTCCGTCATTGCGAGCGCAGCGAAGCAATGACGGTGGACGCAGCCGCTACCTGCTCCCGTCCGGCCCCATCACCAGGTCCGGCAGCGCGGTCGAGATCCCCGGCACGAAGCACAGCAGCAGCACCGCGACCATCATCAGCAACACGAACGGCAGCGTGCCCCAGATCACCTCGCGCAGGGGAATATCCGGCGCGACGTTGCGGATGACGAAGATGTTGAGGCCGACGGGTGGATGGATCAGTCCCATTTCCATCACGATGGTCATGACGACGCCGAACCAGATGATGTCGAAGTTCGCCGCGCGGAGCGGCGGCAGGATGATCGGCGCGGTCATGAGAATAATCGAGACCGGCGGCAGGAAGAAGCCGAGCACGACGACCATGACGAGGATCGCGAACAAGAGGCCCCAGCGCGGCAGATGCATCGCGACGACGGATTCGGCGGCCGATTGCGAGATGTGCAGGTAGCTCATCACGTAGGAGTAGAGCAGTGACATGCCGATGATCATCATCAGCATGGTCGATTCCCGGATCGTCGATTTCAGGATCGGGGCGAGGTCGCTTGGCCGCCACACGCTGTAGATCGCCGCGATCAATGCCAGCGCCAAGAGGCCGCCGAGGCCGGCGGTCTCCGACGGCGTGGCGTAGCCGCCATAGAGCGCGATCATGACGCCGGTGAGCAGCAGCACGAAGGGGATCACGCGCGGCAGCACGCTGAAGCGTTCCGCGAGCGTGTACTCGTCGCGGGCGAGGATCGCAGCTTCCGGGCCGCCGTTCTTGTAGATCGCTTCGGCCGCGGCATATTCCTGGCGGAAGCGGATCACGGCGTAGATTCCGAACAGCGAGACCAGCAGCAGGCCGGGTCCGATGCCGGCGAGGAATAGCCGTCCCAGCGATTTTTCGGCAGCGACCGCAAACAGGATCATGGTGATCGACGGCGGCAGCAGGATGCCGAGCGTGCCGCCGGCGGCGATGATCCCCGCGGCAAAGCCGCCGGAATAGCCGCGTTTACGCATCTCGGGGATGCCGGCCGAGCCGATTGCCGAGCAGGTCGCGGGCGAGGAGCCCGCCATCGCCGCAAACAGCGCGCAGGCGAATACGTTGGCGACGCCGAGGCCGCCAGGGACGCGGTGCAGCCAGGCGTGCAGGGCCGAGTAGAGATCCTGGCCGGCGCGCGACTTGCCGATCGCGGCGCCCTTCAGGATGAAGAGCGGGATCGACAGCAGCGTGATCGAGGCCATTTCCTCGTAGACGTTCTGCGTCACCGTATCGAGAGAGGCGGCGGGCATGTAGATGCCCATGAACACCACCGCGACCGCGCCGAGCGCGAACGCGATCGGCATGCCCGAAAACATCACGACCAGCGTCGCGATTCCGTACGCGAGGCCGATACCGAAAACGCTCATGAACGCCTGGCTCCAGCGAAAGGCAGCGCAAGCTGCACGAGGATCTGGACGCAGAGCAGACTCATGCCGAACGCCATCAGCGAATAGGGGATGGCCAGCGGCGGCGACCACATCGAGTTCGAGACCTGGCCGTCGACATAGGCTTCATGCGCCAGCGTCCAGGACTTCCAGGCGAAGAAAGCGCAGAACAGAAACGTCACGGCATCGACCAGCCAGAGCCTGATCCGGTTCGCCAGCGGCGAGAGCAGGCCGACGAAGGCCTCGATGCCGATGTGACCGCGGTTCTGCTGTACGTAGGCGGCGGTCATGAAGGTGGCGCCGACCAGCAGGAACACCGCCGCCTCGTCCTGCCAGTAATTGGCGGCCTTGAACAAGGCGCGGCTGAGCACGCTGTAGCTCAGGATGGCGCAGGCGGCGATCAGCGCGATCGCGGCGAACACGACGATGATGTTGTTGAGGATGGCGAGACCGCGATCGATCGCCGCCGCAAGGCCGGTCCTTGCGGCAGCGTTGGCCTTGGCGTCACGATCCGGAAGCGGACCGTGGCTCATGCCGCGACGTCGGTCGCGAGCTTGAGCAGGTTGGCCGAGGTCGCGGTCTTGGCGCCGTAGTCCTTCCACGCGGTGTCGCGGGCGATGTCACGCCACTTGCCGACGGTCGCGGCATCGAGCGCCGAGACCTTGGCGCCGGCCTTCTCGTAGACCTTGGCGACCTCGATGTCGTCGTCCTGCGCGCCCTTGCGGCCGAAGGCTTCGAGCTCGGTGCCGACCGCGAGCAGGATGTCCTGCTGGTTCTTCGGCAGCTTGTCGAAGATCGCCTTCGACATCATCAGCGGCTCGAGCATGAACCAGTAGGACGCGCCTGCGCCCGAGGTCAGCGATTTCGCGACCTCTTCGAGGCGGAACGAGATCAGGCTGGTTGAGGAGGTGATGCCGGCATCACAGGCGCCCGTCTGCATCGCTGCATAGATTTCGTTCGAGGGCACCGACAGCACCGAGGCGCCGGCGGTCTGCAGCACCATGTCCATCTCGCGCGAGCCGCCGCGCACCTTGAGACCCTTGGCATCTTCGGGGGCCACGATCGGCTTGGAGCGGCTGGCGACGCCGCCGGCCTGCCACACCCAGCTGAGCAGGATGATGCCCTTGTCGGCGAGGAAGTCGGTCAGCGCCTTGCCGACCGGCTCCTTCTTCCAGCGCATGCCCTGGTCGTAGGTGGTGACGAGGCCCGGCATCAGGCCGATATTGGTTTCCGGCAACTCGCCGCCGGCGTAGGGCATCGGATAGAGGCTGATGTCGAGCGCGCCCTTGCGCATCGCGGAGAACTGCGCGTTGGTCTTGATCAGCGAGGAGTTCGGATAAATCTCGGCCGCGATGTCGCCGTTGCTGCGCTTGGCGACTTCGGCGGCGAACATGCGGCAGAGCCGGTCTCGGAAATCGCCCTTGTCGACGGTGCCGCCGGGGAATTGGTGCGAGATCTTCAGGGTGGTCGCGGCATGCGCGGTGCCGGTACCGAAACGGAGAATGGCGGGTGCGGCGACGGCGGTCGCAATCAGATGGCGGCGCGTAAGCATGGTGTGATCCCTTTGGACGTTTCTTTGAACGGTTCTTGTTTGCTGTGACTTTGGGTGGGCCTTCGAGACCGTGCTGAGGCCTATCCTAGCCGGTCTTTCAGACAATGTTCTCTAGTCTGATAGTTCGAGACCGAATGCCGCGGCAAGTGTCGGCTATGCTGCGTTGCACACTGCCGATTTCCCGTATCCGCCGAACAAGGGACGGCGGCGGGCGCGCAGAAATTTATCGGCGGCCGCGTAACAACGCCCCGTGGCAATCCGTCGAGATCAGATAGCGGCGTCCGTCGCTGACAAACCTCATCTCGAAGGGAAGACCAGTCATGACCATTCGTACCCGCATCGCGCTCGGCGTTTCAGCGGCCATTCTCTCGCTCGGCCTCGCGCTGTCGCCGGCTGCCTTTGCCCAGGACAAGATGGGCAAGGATGACGGCATGATGAAAAAGGACACGATGTCCAAGGACGGCATGAAGAAGGACACCATGTCCAAGGACGACGGCATGAAGAAGGACACGATGTCGAAGGACGGGATGAAGAAAGACGACGGGATGATGAAGAAGCACTGATCTTCCATCGTCGAGGCAGCGCTTGCGACAGGCAGGCGCGCGCCAAAAATCCGGGGGCGGTCACGTAGACCGCCCCCAGAATATTGTTTCAGTCCAAATTCAATTGAACGTGACTTGCGAGCGTTAGACTTGCGAACGCTACTTGCGCTTCGCCTTGCGGGCGGCGTAACGGGCGTCTCGCTTGGCCTTTTGCTCGGCTTCGGCTTCGGCCGCCTTCGCGACGAATTCTTCGGCTTCGCGGGCGATCCGCGCGGCCTCGAGCGCGGCAGCCTCTTCTTGAAGGCGCTTCTGCTCGGCCTTTTCCGTCTCGCGCGCAGCCTTTGCCTCGGCGCGCTTGGCCGCAAGGGCCTCGCGCTCCGCACGCTTCGCCACAACCGCGGGATCATCCGGCCCCGGCTGCGACTTGAATTTATTCAAAAGGTTTTTGCGTGCTTCCTGTGCCGCCTTTTGTCGGTCGGAGAAGCCTGGTTCCCTAAATCCACTCATCGGCGAACCTTGTCATCCTCGCTTTCGATCCTACATCACTGCCTGTTGGTACGTCGGCTGGGCATAGCGGGCGCCGCGCGACGCAGATGCGTGTACATCGGCGCGCGCCGTGATGCCACCTATAATCGCAGCCGATCAGGTAGACGAAAATCGCCGCCCCCGACGATCTCTCGTAGCCCCGAAAAACTGCCGAATTGTGATGTCCCTCATACGGGGGCACCAGGGCGGTGCCTAGCGTCCGCCCCGGTATGAGACGCGGAGCACGGGTATGACGATCTCAAGACTGAGCCTGAAGGCGCTCGCAATCGCTGTCGCGGTGGCAGCCCTGGCCGGTGCCACGCTGCTGCTCGCCGGGCCGCAGCCGATCGAAAGTGCCGTCCTGGGTGCAGATTGGGAATGCACCCAGACCGCGTTTGTGCTCACGACCTGCTCACCGCGGGTCCAGCAGGCGATCCCGGCGGTCGAGACCTCGCGCAAGGATGCGATCCGGCCGACCCGGGGCTAACCCAGAGAAGCTGGGCGGGATGTGACGCCACGCCGCAGAGGTGATAAAGCCCGCTCGCCCCCGTGATCGGTCAGCCATGTCCAAGTTGGAAGCCAAGCCCCAAGCTGAGTCCCGAGCCGAGTCCGAACCTGAGCCCGAACCGGGCGCGAAGCCCAAATCCCCTCCAAAACCTCAATCCGGTGACAACCGCCGCGGCGCCATCGCCGGCTTGATCATCGCGATCGTGATCCTCGGCGTCGGCTGGTGGCTCGCCCGTGATCTCACCTCCGCGAGCAAGATGCAGGACTGCCTGATGTCAGGGCGAAGCAACTGCAATGTGATCGAGCCGGCCCGCTAGAAGCACTCGTGCGCTGCCCGCGCCGACGAAAAAATGTCGTGATCTTAATCATTTGTAACGGGACTTGGCCGACCAAAGCAGGTCAGTCATGTCAGCCGGCATCAACTCAGCGCGAGCCGAATCGTCTATCGCGCCAGGCATCACGGCCATTGACGGCAATCGAGAAAGTAGGGGGCAAGCACGCATGAGTGCGTCCAGTCGCATCAAGATCATCATTCCCTTGGTTTCGGCGATGTCGTTGCTCGCCATCCCGGCGCAGGCTCAGGACGCCAGACCGCCGAGAGACGCCGCCCAGCCATCGGCCGGGCCAGGCGCCGGCGCGCCGCCTCAGAACATGCGAAAGGGGCCGCCGCCGCAGCAGGCTGCTCGGCCCGCGCCACAGCCGGGCGGCCAGCCCCACGCCGGCGGTCCTGGTCATGCAGGTCCAGGTCCAAATCCCGCTCTCGCAGGTCCTGCGCCGCGCAATGCCGGCGGTCCGCCGCCCGGACGCAATTACGCCAGGGGTCCCGCGCCGGCGCGCGATTGGGGCGGACACGCCTATCGCGGCCATCTTGCCTGGGATGGCGGACGCTGGCGCCACGAAGTCCACAACGGCCGCTCCGGCTGGTGGTGGGATGTGGGCGGCGCGCGGTATTACTATCCGCAGCGGATGGAGGGACCCCCGGCCTACATCTCGGAGGATTATTACGACGACGTGCCCGTGGCCTATGCCCCGCCCGTCGCCTACGAACCGCCGCCGCCTCCGCCGCCGGCCGATCCCGGTGCGAGCGCGCTCGGCGGCGCTATCGTTGGCGGCCTGCTGGGCGGCCTGATATCGGGCAACGCCTCGGGAGCGGCCGCAGGCGCTGTGATCGGCGGTGCCACCGGGGCGATAGCCGGCGCGACGGCTGCTTCGCGCCCCGGCTACTATCTGGCCCAGGGCAATTGCTACTACCGCTATCCGAGCGGCCAGTATGTGCAGGCCGATCCCCGGGCGTGTTACTGAGCGCTCCAGGCGAGAGCTGAAGCGAAGAGGCGGGCGAAAAGTCCGCCTCTTTTCGTTTTTGCGTTGGCCTTCGGCTGGCCGGGAATTGATTCAACGGCGATCGCCCCGCGCGTCAGGACACCAGCCAGCTGAAGAACGCGATCGCGGCCCAGACCAGGCCTGCGATCCAGGCCAGCATCACGATGCCGATGGTCGCAAGATAAGCTATGCCGAGCGGGTCGGATCTTTCGCGTCGCGTCGGGACGGCAATTTCGGCTGCGGCTTCTTGCGTCATGACGGGAATATCTCCCAAGCCTTCTCGCTCTCTGGGAGCGCTGAGGACTGTTTAGCGGAGACGCCGGGCGCCGGCTGTGACGCACTTCACAGATCGTTACGCATGAAGCCCACAATCGGCGCGGGTCGTTCGCCAGATGCGTGAGCTGGATCGCGTCGCAAATCCGTATCGGGAGGCATTAACCCCGCAATCATACGGACGAAATTGCCACGCGCTTGTCCAGATCGTCCGGCTAGAATTGGCTTCATGTGTACCAAGTACGATCCACAGCATGAAGCCGAGGCGGCGATGAAGCGCGCCGTGGCGGCCGATGGCCCCGACCGGCAACGTCTCATCGAGCTGGCCCTGGCCTGGCATCAACTCGCCCGCGACCGGCGGGAAGAGCGGACGGACTGAGCTCTCACTCTTACGACAATACCCGTATTCGACAATACCCGTATTCACAGAAAAACCCCGTGCTCGGGGGACGAGCACGGGGTTCTCGAGAGCCGATCGGGGCTGGCAAATCGGCACCACTTGACAGCGAACGCGCTGATCGCAGGCTCGTTCCGCACTCCTCAATTCTTTTCGCGCAAGCTCAATGAAGGGCGGTCAGGCGAGGGCCGTCGTGCTGATGGAACGTCGGTTCCCCGCCGGCGTTGAGCTGCTATGACCGATCCCGAGTTGCGCGCAGAGTCCTTCGAGATTGCCTGGAAATATCTCGACCAATCCGGCCAGCTTACCGGCGAGCGCAGGGACGCGGCGCGATTCATCCTGAACAGGATCGACCGCATGATGCGGGGTGGCGAAAGGCGACAATTGCTGCTGTCCAACGCTGCAATCGACGCCTACCGGTTGAGGCCCGTGCTCGTGACGCTCGACGCCTGACGCGAGCCGCCGAAATGCTACGTTAAGACTCGTTCGGACGACGATCTTCCGATCGCGATTCGTTTCGGGGAACGAAGCGGAGCAGGACCGTGAACAAACAAAAAGTCCCCGAGGCGACTTGCTGGCTCAGGCTGCTTCCGACCTCGGCACCGCGTCGGCATTGACCGAAAGCTTCACGACGTCGCCTTCGACGGCACCCACATATTTCGTATCAATGTAATGATGATGGTCCTTGTGACCTTCCGGGCTGTCCTTCCGCGTCAGCTTGATGCGGTTGCGGTCGACAGTGCCGACAGGTGCGCCGTCCTTGCCGATGATCTTCATGTGCTCTCTGATCTCGCTCATGATGTTCTCCCTGTGAAGTGTCAACGGCGAGGACCGGTCTTCGTTGCAAGGATGAGCGCGGCCGATTGTTTGGAGCCAATGCGTTCGCCGAACGTTGAAGGGCAGTCGCAATTGCCAAGACCATCCTCATCAAGATTCGCATGGAGACCTCCGAGGCCTATCTCGAACGAAAGCACAGGGAAATCGGGCTGCTGAACGATTGCCTGAGGAGCCCGCTGCATTTGGCTCGGCCGCAATCGGTCGACGAGGTTGTAGACTGCAAATTTCAGCTCGCCGCCGCGCTACGTGCTGAGCATGCGCTGCAGGACTGGAAGGCGACGGAAACGGCCTGGTCGCACGCGGCGTCTCCCACCAGCGGTCCCTTCGCGTTCAGCTACGATTATCAGCGCGCGGACCTCAAGGTGCGCGGTCCCTCGTTCTATGAACTCGAGCCCAGCTGCAGGAGCGAGGCGATCTATACCGCCTCCGGCATGGCCGCGATCTCCGCGCTGCTGCTCGCGTCCGCACGGATCATCGGCAAGGCAGACGTCGTGGTGCTGCCGGGCACCTACGGCGAGACACTGGAGCTGATCGAGAGCCTCGTTGCCGATTTGCGGCTTGTCACCGCCGCTCTACAGCTGGACGAAGCGTTTGCTGAGGCAGCCTCGCCACGGCTTCTCCTGCTGGATTCATGCGCTCCTGCCGGGGCGTTCGAGGCGGCTTTGCGTTGCGACGGTTCGGGGCTCGACCTGTTGATTTTCGACACGACATGTTTCGCCGGCAGATCGGGGCGCATCCGGCGCGTCCTGAGATGGGCCGCGCAATGGGACATTCCCGTCGTGTTGGTGCGAAGCCACAACAAGCTGGATTCGCTCGGGGTGGAATACGGCCGGCTCGGCTCTGCCGTGTTCGTGCATTGGGGCCGGAAGGATCTCAAGGCAGGCCAGTTGCTGTCCGAAAGCCTGGCGGGGGAAACCCGCAATGCCGTCCGGCTTCTGGGTGGCGCGGCGTTGCCGGCGCACTTCCCGCCATTCGTGGGCTCAGAGGTCTATTGGGCCCTGACGAAAAGGCGCGTCGCGGCGATCCTGCGCAACGGTCGCCACACGGCGCGATATTTTGCCTCCGAACTCGCTTCGCTCTCGGCCGAGCTGCATTTCACCCACGGCCTCTATGTCACGCTTCGCGGCAGGCGCGCCCTCGATGAGGCGACCGCGCGGCAGGCCGCCGAAGACATGAGCCGCGACCTGAACGCCAAAGGCTTCCCCATTCGCCACGCCGGCAGTTTTGGTTTCGATTTCGCGGCGACCGAGTGGTTTCACGACGCGACTACTGATCGGTACAGCGTCCGGGTGGCGGTGCCGGATCTGCCGACCGAGTCGTGGAAGGATCTCGCGGCGGCGATTGCCGGGTGGTGGGCGCGACATCAGGGCGACACTGAAGGGTGAGTACGGTGCAAGGCCATGACAGAGCGACCGAAAGCGTTTCCTTACAGGGAATGCACGTGGCATGTGTCAGACGAACAGTCCCAGCAATGGCTTGCGGTGCTTGAAAAGACGGGTGCAGCCAACGTCCGAGCGCGCCTAGCCCAGACCGACGCGGCATCCGCAGGAGCGATTGCGATCGGAACCGCGCCCGTCATGACGATCGGGTTCGCCCAGGAATGGCTGAACTGGAAAGATAATCAAAAATCCGAGGCGGATATCGAACGGCACGAGCGGCAGATCTGGTGGACTCGGACCGCGGCAATCGCCGCATCGGTCGCCGCATTGAGCGCACTGTTCGGCTGGATTTGGACGATCTTCATCCGGGGGAATAATGGCCTGTAACAAACATGATTGCTACGTTGCGCACACATCCGCGAGACGAGAGCGGCGACAAACTGCGCTGGTTCAATCGATCGCCAGGCATTCTTCCAGGGCCGGCTTCTGGTGGCCGCGACGCGTCCATGCCTGAACGGCGAAGGCGAGTTGATGCTGGCTGGCCGCCGCCTCCGCGATGGAAGCCCGCGCCGTCGCGATGGGCTTAGCGATGACGCCGGAGTTCACGATTCCCGCGTCAACTGCCAGGAACGATATTGCCACAATCGCCACCGCAGATGCGATAGCCATTCTCGTCAAGTCGGATAGTGGCATCGAAGTCCTTATCGGGCGCACGTCGCTCGGCGGATAGATAGGGCTCGCTTGCCCGGATCAAAGCCCGGACCGAGGCGACCCACGCGTTCGTGAAGGACGGTGGATTCTGCAGGCGCGCATCGTAGACTGGACCCACGATCAACGCTTTAGACTGAAAATGGCGATCCCGGCAGGAATCGAACCTGCAACCCTCAGAGTAGAAATCTGATGCTCTATCCAGTTGAGCTACGGGACCGTCTTGAGCCGCCTTGGTTGGGGGCCGGCTGTTCATCTACCATGCCATTATGAAAAATATCGTCTTTCGCCAAGCCTGAACCGAACCGTTTTCCCCGGAGCCGCGACAAAGCGGAACGGTGGGGTGTCAGGGTGCCGGGTTGAGCGGCAGCGGACTGGACGATGGATCACATCGCCGGGAACGCTGGAAAGCTTCCGGGACACGGCCGCCGGACGACTGGTCGGGTATTGCTGCGCCATCAGGACGGCGTGCGCGGCAATAGCTTGATCGGTCTCCTCTGGGCCTGCCTTGTCATGGCGAATGCGACGATTTGCACCTTTGGTTCCATCGCCTTGAGTCCGTCACCTTTCCGCGCATTTCATGCGAGAAGCGGCGTTCGTCCGCGATTTCCGGGAGTCCATCCATGATCGGTCTTGTTCGCGCCGTCGCACTCTGCGCCACGCTGGCGTTCGGCCTTAGCGTAGCGCAGGCCGCCGACAAAGCCTTCAAGCGCGACGATCTCGCCGATTCCGCGATCAAGCTGGAGGCGCAGATCAAGGGCGAGGCGGGGCCGGTCGCCAAGACCGGCGCGAGCTTGCGCACCGATGCTGACGCCGCCTTCCGGCGCAACGACTATCGCACCGGCCTGTCGGTGCTCGGCCAGATCGCGGCGACCGCACCGGAGGACGCCGGCAACTGGCTGCGCTTGGCGAAAGTCATCTTCCAGATATCGCCGAAGAGCTCGAGCGAGCAGACGTTCCTGCTGGAGCGCGCCTCGACCGCCGCCTACATCGCCTACCAGCGCGCCGGCAACGCGGGCGAGGAGGCCGACGCGCTCGCGGTGCTCGGCAAATCGCTGTCCGAACGCAAGCTGTGGCGGCCGGCGCTGGATGCGCTGCGGCTGTCCCTCGACATGCGCGAGGTCGCCGATGTCCGCGGCCAATATGAGAAGATGCGCGACGAGCACGGTTTTCGACTGCTCGACTACACCGTGGACTCGGACTCCGCCAGTCCACGCGCCTGCTTCCAGTTCTCGGAGGAGCTGGCAAAACGCACCGATTTCGCGCCGTACCTCGCGCTGGCGGGCCAGGACAAGCCGGCTTTGTCGGCCGAGGGCAAGCAGCTCTGCGTCGATGGGCTGAAGCACGGCGAGCGCTACAACATCAATCTGCGCGCCGGCCTGCCGTCCACCGTGAAGGAAGGCCTGCCGAAATCGGCCGAGTTCAACGTCTATGTGCGCGACCGCAAGCCATTCGTGCGCTTCACCAGTCGCGCCTATGTGCTGCCGAGGACGGGCCAGCGCGGCATTCCCGTCGTCAGCGTCAACACGCCAGCCGTCAACATCAACGTCTTCCGGATCGGCGACCGCAATCTGATCAACACGGTGGTCGACAGCGATTTCCAGAAGACGCTGTCGAAATACCAGCTCAGCGATCTCGGCGGCGAGCGCGGCGTCAAAGTTTGGACCGGCGAGCTTGCGACCGCGATGACGTTGAACCAGGACGTCACCACGGCGTTCCCGGTCGACCAGGCGCTGGGCGAGCTCCAGCCCGGCGTCTATGTCATGACGGCCGCGGCCAAGGGGCCGGGCTCGGACGACGACTACCAGCTTGCCACCCAATGGTTCATCGTCTCCGATCTCGGCGTCACGGCCTATTCCGGCAATGACGGCATCCATGTCTTCGTGAATTCGCTGGCCTCGACCGATCCGGTCGGCAAGGCCGAGGTGCGGCTGGTCGCGCGCAACAACGAGATTTTGGCCACCCGCAAGACCGATGAGAGCGGCCACTTGCTGTTCGAGGCGGGGCTTGCGCGCGGCGAGGGCGGCCTGTCGCCGGCGATGCTCACCGTGACCGGCGAGAAGGCCGACTATGCCTTCCTCAGCCTCAAATCCTCCGCCTTCGACCTGTCGGACCGTGGCGTTTCGGGCAGGGCCGTGCCTGCGGGCGCCGATGCCTTCGTCTATGCCGAGCGCGGCGTCTACCGCTCCAGCGAGACCGTCTATCTGACCGCGCTGTTGCGCGACGGGCAGGGCAATGCCGTCACCGGCGGGCCGATGACGCTGGTGATCGAGCGCCCCGATGGCGTCGAATACCGCCGCGCCGTGCTGGCCGACCAGGGCGCCGGCGGGCGCACCTTGTCCGTGCCGCTCAACTCGGCCGTCCCGACCGGGACCTGGCGGGTGCGCGCCTTCACCGATCCGAAGGGCTCTTCGGTCGGCGAGACCACCTTCATGGTCGAGGACTACGTCCCTGATCGGATCGAATTCGACTTGTCCGCCAAGGACAAGCTGATCAAAGCTAACGCTCCAGTGGAGCTTAAGGCGGACGGCCATTTCCTCTATGGCGCGCCGGCCTCGGGGCTGGCGCTCGAAGGCGACATGCTGGTCGCGCCCGCGTCCGAGCGACCGGGTTTCGCCGGTTACCAGTTCGGCGTCGCCGACGAGGAGACCACCTCAAACGAGCGCACGCCGCTGGAAAACCTGCCGGAAGCTGACGCCAATGGCGTTGCGACCTTCCCGGTCACGCTCGACAAGCAGCCGGCCTCGACGCGGCCGCAGGAGGCGCAAATCTTCGTCCGCATGGTCGAGACTGGCGGCCGCGCCGTGGAGCGTAAGATCGTGCTGCCGGTCGCGCCTGCTGCCGCCATGATCGGTATCAAGCCGCTGTTCGGCGACAAGAACGTCGCCGAGGGTGACAAGGCCGAGTTCGATGTCGTGTTCGTCTCGCCCGAGGGTGAGAGGCTTCGCCGCGACGGCCTGCGCTACGAGCTCCTGAAGATGGAGTCGCGCTACCAATGGTATCGCCAGAGCAATTACTGGGAGTACGAGCCGGTCAAATCGACCTCGCGCGTCTCTGACGGCGACGTGACCGTCGCCGCGGACAAGCCGTCGCGGATTTCGTTGACCCCAAAGCCCGGCCGCTACCGGTTGGACGTGAAGTCGAACGACGCCGACGGACCCGTGACCTCGGTACAGTTCGACGTCGGCTGGTATTCCGACGGCAGCGCCGACACGCCGGACCTTCTGGAGACATCGATCGACAAGCCGCAATACGCCTCGGGCGACACCATGACCGTGTCGGTCAACGTCCGCAGCGCCGGCAAGCTGACCGTCAACGTGCTCGGCGATCGCCTGCTGACGACGCAGACCATCGACGTCAAGGAAGGCACCGCGCAGGTGAAGTTCCCGGTCGGCAAGGACTGGGGCACCGGCGCCTATGTGGTGGCGACGCTGCGCCGGCCGCTCGATGCGACCGCGCAACGCATGCCGGGCCGGGCCATCGGACTCAAATGGTTCGGTATCGACAAGCAGACCCGCACGCTCCAGGTGAAGCTGACGCCGCCGGCACTGATCCGGCCGAATGCAATGTTGAAGATCCCGGTCAAGCTCGACGGGCTCAATCCGGGCGAAGACGCCAAGATCGTGATCGCCGCGGTCGACGTCGGCATCCTCAACCTCACCAATTATAAGCCGCCGGCACCGGACGACTATTATCTCGGCCAGCGCCGCCTGAGCGCGGAGATCCGCGATCTCTATGGGCAACTCATCGACGGCATGTCGGGCACGCGCGGGCAGATCAAGTCCGGCGGCGACGCCGGTGCCGCCGAGCTCCAGGGCTCGCCGCCCGCGCAAAAGCCGCTCGCGCTCTATTCGGGCATCGTCACCGTTGCCGCCGACGGCACAGCGGAAGTGAGCTTCGACATTCCGGAGTTCGCCGGCACCGCGCGCGTCATGGCGGTGGCGTGGACCGCGACCAAGCTCGGCCGCGCCAACACCGACGTCGTGATCCGCGATCCCGTGGTCCTGACCACAACCCTGCCGCGCTTCCTGCTCAATGGGGACCACGGCACGGTCAATCTCGAGATCGACAATGTCGAGGGCCAGGCCGGCGATTACGTCATCAATGTGAAGACGGGCGGGCCGGTGAAGATGTCCGGCAATCCCGCGACCACGGTCAAGCTCGCCGCCAAGCAGCGCAATTCGTTCACGCTCGCCATCGACGCGACGGCGGCGGGGCAGGCGACGCTCGACGTCGACATCAGGGGGCCGAACGGCCTGGCGCTGGCGCGCCATTATGCGCTCGACGTCAAGGCGGCGACGCAAGTCCTGGCGCGACGCTCGATCCGGACGCTCGCGAAGGGTGAGAGCCTGACGTTGACCTCGGATATGTTCGCCGATCTCGTGCCGGGCACCGGTAGCGTCTCGGTCTCGGCCAGCCTGTCGACTGCGCTCGATGCGGCGACGATCCTCAAAGCGCTCGACCGCTATCCCTATGGCTGCTCGGAGCAGATCACCAGCCGCGCCATGCCGCTGCTCTATGTCAACGATCTCGCGGCCGGCGCGCATCTGGCCATGGACACCGAGGTCGACCAGCGCATCCGCGACGCCATCGAGCGGCTCTTGGCGCGCCAGGGCTCGAACGGCTCGTTCGGCCTGTGGTCGGCAGGCGGTGACGACGCCTGGCTCGACGCGTATGTGACGGACTTCCTGACCCGCGCCCGCGAAAAGGGATTTGTGGTGCCGGATGTGCTGTTCAAGACCGCGCTGGATCGTATCCGCAACTCCGTCGTCAACGGCAACGAGCCGGAGAAGGACGGCGGCCGCGATCTTGCTTACGGCCTCTACGTGCTCGCGCGGAACGGCGCGGCGCCGATCGGCGACCTCCGCTATCTCGCCGACACCAAGCTCTCCAACCTCGCAACTCCCATCGCGAAGTCGCAGCTCGCGGCCGCGCTCGCGCTGGTCGGTGACCGCAACCGCGCGGAGCGGGTCTACGGCGCAGCGCTCGACAGCCTTGCGCCAAAACCCGTGCTGGAGTTCGGCCGCACCGACTACGGCTCGCAGCTCCGCGATGCCGCAGCGCTGGTATCGCTTGCCAGCGAAGGCAATGCGCCGAAGGCGACGCTGACGCAGGCGGTGTCGCGGGTCGAGACCGCGCGCGGGCTGACGCCCTACACCTCCACGCAGGAGAATGCCTGGCTGGTGCTGGCGGCGCGCGCGCTCGCCAAGGAGAACCTGTCGATGGAGGTCGACGGCCAGCCGGTCAAGACCGCGCTGTACCGCAGCTACAAGGCCGCGACCCTGGAGGGCAAGCCGTTGAAGATCACCAACACCGGCGATGCGCCGGTGCAGGCGGTGGTCTCGGTGTCGGGCTCGCCGGTGACGCCGGAGCCCGCGGCATCGAACGGCTTCAAGATCGAGCGCAATTTCTTCACGCTCGACGGCAAGCCCGCCGATATCAGCAAGGTCAAGCAGAACGACCGGTTCGCCGTGGTGCTGAAGATCACCGAGGCCAAGCCGGAGTACGGCCACATCATGGTGTCCGACTATCTGCCGGCCGGCCTGGAGATCGACAATCCAAAACTGGTGTCGTCGGGCGACAGCGGCACGCTGGGCTGGATCGAGGATGGCGAAGAGCCTGAAGATACCGAGTTCCGCGACGACCGCTTCACGGCGGCCGTCGACCGGGCCTCGGATTCCAAGGCGGTCTTCACGGTGGCCTATGTCGTGCGTGTGGTCTCGCCCGGCAAATACGTGCTGCCGCAGGCCTATGTCGAGGACATGTACAATCCCTCGCGCTACGGCCGCACGGGGACGGGCACGGTTGAGGTGCGGGCGGCGAAGTGAGTAGTGATGGGATGAGCGACAAGGAGCCACATGCTCCGCCGTCATGCCCGGGCAAAAGCGCGAAGCGCGTCTTCGCTCAGATGTCCCGGGCATCCACGGACTTTGGTGCGAGAGGCAAGAACGTGGATGGCCGGGACAAGCCGGGCCATGACGGAGCAAGGGGCGGGGGCCTGCATGTCCTCCGCGCGCTCGCACTCTCGCTCATCCTCGCTATCGTCGGCTTCGTCGGCTGGGTTTACTCCCTCGGTCCGTTGCCTTTCGACGAAGCCCGCCAGGTCTCCACCACCGTCGTCGATCGCAACGGCAAGCTGCTGCGCGCCTATGCGATGGCGGATGGACGCTGGCGGCTGCCGGTGGAGACAAAAGCGAACGTCGATCCGACCTATCTGAAGCTGCTGCTCGCCTATGAGGACCAGCGCTTTTACGCACACGACGGCATCGACCCGCTGGCGCTGGGGCGCGCTGCGTTTCAGCTTGGGACGCGGGGCCACATCGTCTCGGGCGGCTCGACCATCTCGATGCAGCTCGCGCGGCTGATGGAGCCGCGGCGGCAGCGCTCGCTCTATGCAAAGTTACGGCAGATGGTGCGTGCGATCGAGATCGAGCGCAGCTTGAGCAAGGAGCAGATCCTCGATCTCTATCTGGCGCTCGCGCCTTACGGAGGCAACCTCGAAGGCATTCGCGCCGCCTCGATCGCCTATCTCGGCAAGGAGCCGAAGCGGTTGTCGCTGGCTGAAGCCGCGTTGCTGGTCGCGCTGCCGCAATCCCCGGAGACCCGCAGGCTCGATCGCCATCCCGATGCGGCGCGCAAAGCGCGTGATCGCGTGCTCGACCGCATGGTCGAGGAGCAACAGATCAGCCTCGATGATGCCAAGCAGGCCAAAGCCGTTCCCGTGCCGAAACTGCGCAAGCCGATGCCGATCCTGGCGCCGCACGCCTCCGATGCGGCGCTTGCGACGGTCAAGGACGCGCCCGTCATCAAGCTGACGCTCGATGCCAACCTGCAGAAGGTGCTGGAGCCGCTGGCGCGCGACCGTGCCATTGCGCTGGGACCGAACATCTCGGTCGGCATCATCGTCGTCGACAATGAGAGCGGCGACGTGCTCGCGCGCGTCGGCTCGGCGGATTATTTCGACGAGCGCCGGGCAGGGCAGGTCGACATGACCCGCGCGGTCCGCTCGCCGGGCTCGACGCTGAAACCGTTCATCTACGGGCTCGCCTTCGAGGACGGCTTCGTTCACCCCGACAGTCTGATCGACGATCGGCCCGTGCGCTTCGGCTCCTACGCGCCGGAAAATTTCGACATGACGTTCCAGGGCACGGTGCCGGTGAAGAAGGCGCTGCAGCTGTCGCTGAACGTGCCCGCGATCGTCCTGCTCGACCGCGTCGGCGCGAGCCGGCTGGCCTCGCGGCTGCGCCAGGCTGGTGGCAATCTGGTGCTGCCCAAGGACGAGGCGCCCGGACTTGCCATGGGCCTTGGCGGCGTCGGCGTGACGCTGCAGGACCTCGCCCAGCTCTATGCGGGCTTCGCCCGGCTCGGCACCACCATGCCGTTGCGCGAGATCATGAGCGACAGGGACGACCGCGAGCCGCTGCGGCTGCTCGATCAGGTCGCGGCCTGGCAGGTCGGCAATGTGCTGCTCGGCACCCCGCCGCCGGAGAACGCGGCCCACAACCGCATCGCCTTCAAGACCGGCACCTCCTATGGCTACCGCGACGCCTGGTCGATGGGCTTTGACGGGCGCATGACTATCGGCGTCTGGGTCGGCCGGCCCGATGGCGCGCCGGTTCCGGGCCTGATCGGGCGTGTCGCCGCCGCGCCGATCCTGTTCGACGCCTTCGCCCGCACCGGCAAGACGCTCCTGCCGTTGCCGAAGCCGCCGAAAGGAACTCTCGTTGCCAGCAACGCCAAGCTGCCATTGCCCTTGAGGCGGTTCCGCCCGGTCGGGGATCTGGTGCGGACCGGGGGCGAGCAGGCTCTGCACATTCAGTTTCCGCTGAACGGCTCGCGGATCGACGTCGATCGCTCAGGTGGCGAAGGGGGCGCAGCCATGCCGGTCAAAGTCGCCGGCGGCGTCCTGCCCATGACGGTCATGGTTAACGGAACGGCGCAGGGTGAGATCGACGGACGACGCCAGCGGCTGATCGATCCGCCCGGTCCCGGCTTTGCGCGGCTGACCGTCATCGACGCCACGGGCGCCGCGGACACAGTTGTCATTCGAATTCAGTGACCCTGCCTCAAGCGGTTGTGGCGATGGCGGTTTCAGCGTAAGCGGAACCGATGGCCGAGACCTACCCAACACCCCGTTTTGGAGCTCCCCGCGAGCCGAAATCCCCGGTGAATCCGGGCAGCCGGCTCGTGTCCATGTTCGACATCGCCACGGCCAACGACGTCCGCGCGGTCGCCTTCCTGCTGCTGTGCGCGCTGCTGCTATTCCTGCCGGGCTTCTTCACGATTCCGCCGGTCGATCGCGACGAGGCGCGCTTTGCGCAGGCCACCAAGCAGATGGTCGAGAGCGGCGATTATGTCGACATCCGCTTCCAGGAAGACGTCCGCTACAAGAAGCCGGTCGGCATCTACTGGCTGCAATCGGCCGCGGTCGAGACGGCATCGGCGCTCGGTCTGCCGCGGACCGAACTGCGCATCTGGGTCTACCGGCTCCCGTCGCTGATCGGCGCGATCGGCGCAGTGCTCATGACCTATTGGACGGCGCTCGGCTTCGTCACGCGGCGCGCCGCGGTGCTTGCGGCACTTCTGTTGTGCGCCTCCGTGCTGCTCGGCGTCGAGGCGCGGCTTGCCAAGACCGACGCCATGCTGCTGTTCTGCGTGGTCGCCGCGATGGGCGCGATGGCGCGGGCTTATCTGTCCTGGCAGCGCGCCGAGGACGAGACGCATCCGCCCTGGAGCTGGCCCGCGATCTTCTGGACGGCTCTCGCTGTCGGCATCCTGATCAAGGGCCCGCTGATCCTGATGTTCGCAGGCCTGACCATCGTCGCGCTCGCGATCCAGGACCGCGATGCCTCCTGGCTATGGAAGCTGCGACCGCTCTGGGGCCTGATGTGGATGCTGGTGCTGGTGCTGCCCTGGTTCGTCGCGATCTTCTGGCGCGCGGGCGATGCGTTCTTCGCCGATTCCGTCGGCGGCGACATGCTGAGCAAGTTGGGCGCTCAGGAATCTCACGGCGCGCCGCCCGGACTGTACCTGGTGCTGTTCTGGATCACGTTCTGGCCCGGCGCGCCGCTCGCGGCGATGGCCGCGCCGGCGGTCTGGCGCGCGCGGCGCGAGCCCGGCGCGCAATTCCTGCTGGCGTGGCTGGTCCCATCCTGGATCGTGTTCGAGGTGGTGCTGACCAAGCTGCCGCATTACGTGCTGCCGCTGTACCCTGCGATCGCGATCCTCACCGCGGGCGCGCTCGAGCGGCGGGTGCTGTCCTGGTCTTGGCTGATGCGCGGCTCGGCTTGGTGGTTCGCGATCCCCGTTGGCGGCTCGATCATCGCGGTCGTCGGCGCGGTGATGCTGACGCGGCAGCCTGCTTTCGTGGCCTGGCCGTTCATTGCGGCCTCGCTGATTTTCGGCCTGTTCGCCTGGTGGCTTCACGACAACAATCACGCCGAGCGCTCGCTGCTCAACGCGCTGGTCGCAGCCCTGATGCTTGCGGTGACGGTCTACGGCATCCTGCTGCCGTCGCTGACGCCGCTGTTTCCGAGCATCGAGATCGCACGCGCGCTTCGCAACGTCACCTGCGTCGGCCCGAAGGCGGCCGCGGCCGGCTATCACGAGCCGAGCCTCGTCTTCCTGACGGGTACGCAGACAGTGCTCACCGACGGTTCGGGTGCCGCGGATTTCCTGCGGCAAGGGAGCTGCCGTTTCGCGCTGATCGAGCAGCGTTCGGAGCGTGGCTTCGTGCAGCGCGCCGAGGCGATCGGGCTGCGCTACAAGGTTGGTACCCGCATCGACGGCTACAATTTCTCGCAAGGGCGTGCGATCTCGATCTCGATCTTCCGCTCGGAAGGCACCGAGTAGGATGTCGGCACCATCCGACATCGCGCCGCGCGCGAGCTATCCCGCGCAATTGCTCACGTTGTCGGGGCGCGCCCTGGCACAGATCGTGCGCTCGCCCTCGCATTCGCGCCGCGCCGAGGCCGCGCGAAAGCTGGCGCGGCATTCGCTGTGGCTCAGTGCGGCAGGTGCAGCCCTGGTCATCGCGCTGATGGTCGTGTTCGACCTGACCGAGATCCAGCTGATGCCGGCGCGTGGCACGCCGGGCCTGTGGCCGATCCGCATCCTCACCGATTTCGGCAAGGACGAGTATGTGCTCTCGGTGCTCGGGGGCGTGCTGGTGGTGCTGGCGCTGGTTGCGGCGGGACTGCACGGCACAAGCCGCGCGTTGCTGCTCGGCCTCGGCACGCGGCTGCAGTTCATGTTTCTGTCTGTTGCCGTGCCCGTAATCGTCGCCGAGATCCTGAAATATCTCATCGGCCGAGGACGTCCGTTCGTCGGCGGCAAGGCCAATCCCTTCAACTTCATCCCGTTCGAGGGGACCGGGGCCTATGCCAGCCTGCCGTCGGGGCATGCGGTGACGGCGTTCGCGCTGGCGTTTGCGGTCTCGGCGCTGTGGCCGCGCCTGCGTGTGTTCATGTTCACTTACGCGATCGTGATCCTGCTGACGCGCCTGGTGCTGCTTGCGCACCACCCGAGTGACGTGGTGGCCGGCGCCCTGGTCGGCATGGTCGGAGCCATGGCGGTACGCTACTGGTTCGCGGCCCGCAGGCTCGGCTTTGCCATCCGTGCCGACGGCACCATTGTGCCTCTTGCGGGGGCGGTCTCGGGCCGCCTCAAAAGGGTTGCCCACGGGGCATCCGCCCCATAAAAGCGGCTGCCTGCCGGGACCGCCGGTTCCCGAGCCAAGCCCATTCCAACCACGAGCTTCGATTTGTCGTCCCAGCCTTCGGTTTTCCAGCCCTCGGTTTCCATCGTCGTTCCCGTGCGCAACGAAGCCGACAACATCGTGCCGCTGATCGAGGAGATCGGCGCGGCGCTCGACGGCCGCTGGGCCTATGAGATCATCTACGTCAATGACGGTTCGACGGACGCGACCGGCGAGCGGCTCGGCGCGGTCTTGAAGCAGCGGGACAATCTGCGCCAGCTGCGCCACGCCAAATCAGGCGGCCAATCCGCGGCCGTGCGCAGCGGCGTGCGTGCGGCACGCGGCGCGATCGTGGCGACGCTCGACGGCGACGGCCAGAACAATCCGGCTTTCCTGCCGGACTTGATTTCGGCCGTCGAGAACGGAAGCAAGGTCGGACTTGCGGCCGGACAACGCGTCGGCCGCAAGGATACCGGCTTCAAGAAATTCCAGTCGCGCGTGGCCAACGGCGTCCGCAACGCGATCCTGAAGGACGGTACGCGCGACACCGGCTGCGGTCTGAAGGCGTTCCGGCGCGAGGTATTCCTGATGATGCCCTATTTCGACGGGCTGCATCGCTTCCTGCCGGCACTGGTGCGCCGCGAGGGCTACGAGATCGCCTATGTCGACGTGATCGACCGGCCGCGCCGCTCCGGCGTCTCAAACTACGGCTTCTTCGACCGGCTGTGGATCGGCATCATGGATCTCGTCGGCGTGTGGTGGCTGATCCGCCGCAAGAAGCCGACGCCGGATGTGACTGAGGTGACGGCATGATCATCCAATACGGTCAGGCGCTGAGCAATTATTTCTACGACGTCTTCGTGGCCAAGTTCGACTTCTGGCTCGCGTTCGGCCTCGTCGCGCAGCTGTTCTTCACGGCGCGCTTCCTGGTGCAGTGGATCGCGAGCGAGCGCGCCGGCAACAGCGTGGTGCCGATGGCGTTCTGGTTCTGCTCGATGGGCGGCGGGCTGATGACGCTGGTCTACGGCGTCGTCAAGCGCGAGCCTGTCATCATCCTCGGCCAGGCGCTCGCGACCATCATCTATATCCGCAACATCATGCTGATCGTGAAGAACCGCGGCCGCGCGTCAAAGACGCTGGAGCGCTGATCCAAGGCGACTAGCGCGGCAGCGCTGACGCCGCGCCTGTTGCGGGCAGGGCGGCGGTCTCCGCTTCGTGCCTGCGATGGGGCTCGCCGACCGCGTCGAGCACGGGATAGGCGACGGAGCAGATATGCGAGTGGATGCGGCGCAGGTCCCGCAGCACGTCCAGATGCAGCGACGTGGTTTCGATGGTCTCGGGGCGGCCCTCGCGCAGGCGATCGAGGTGGCGCTCGACGGCGGCAAGCTCGGTGTTGCGCAGCGCCGTCTTCTCGACCAGCAGCTTGCGCGCCTCGTTGGCGTCGCCCGACATGAAGACACCGAAGGCGATGCGCAGCGAATCCATCGTGCGCTTGTGGAAGGCGGCGAGCTCCTCGGCACCCTCGGGCGAGAACTGAAAGCGGCGCTTGATCTTCTTGGTCGCCAGCTCGCTCAGACTCTTGTCGATGATGTCGCCGATATGTTCCAGATTGATGGCGAAGGAGATGATCTCCATGGCGCGCCGGCCCTCGCTTTCGTCGAGGCTGCCCCGCATGAGTTTGGTCACGTAGAGCTTGATGGCTTCGTCGAGGCCGTCGACGATGTTGTCCATCTTCGAGACCTGGTCGACCAGCGCACGGTCGCCGCTCATCATCGCCGCCATCACCTTGCGCAGCATGATCTCGACGAGATCGCCCATGCGCAGGGTTTCGCGGCCGGCATCGGCCAGCGCGAGCGACGGCGATTCCAGCGCGGTCTCGTCGAGATAGCGCGGCCGGGCCGGATCGGCCTCCTGAACACGATCGGGCAGGAGCCGGGTCAACAGGCGCGACATGGTGTCGAGCAGGCCGATGAAGATAATGGCCGTGCCGACGTTGAAGGCGATATGAAACGCCGCCGTCATCCTGGCCAGATCAGGCTGCCAGGCGTGCATGTGTTCGGCGATCGAGCCCAGGAAGGGCAGGACCAGGGCGATCCCGATCACGCGGTTGACGAGATTGCCCACCGGCAGGCGATAGCTGGCGGGATCGTCACGCTTGGCGCCTTCGAATACGGGATTGATGGCGCTGCCGAGATTGGCGCCAAGCACCAATGCGAGCGCCGCGTAAGGCGAGATGAACTGCGAATAGGCGAGCGACATGATCAGCAGCACGCTGGCAACGCTCGAATGCACCGCCCAGGTGACGAGCGCTGCGATCACGATGCACAGAATGGGATCGCCCGTGATGGAGGACATCATGACTCGGACGCCCGGTGCGTTCTCGGCCGGCGCCAGCGTGTCGAGCAGGATGTGCAGGGACAGCAGCATCAGTCCGAGGCCGATCAAGACGCGGCCGACATCCTTGATCCGCGAGCGCGGACCGGCGCGGAAGGCGACCAGTCCGAGCACGAACAGGACCGGCGCCACAGCGGCGATGTTGAACGACAGCAGCTGCACGATCAACGTCGTGCCGACATTGGCGCCGAGCATGATGGCGAGCGCGGTGACCAGGCTGAGCAGGCCCTCGGCTGCGAACGAGCTCGTGAGCAGCGCGGTCGCGGTGCTGCTCTGGAGCAGCGCCGTCAGCCCGAGACCGGCGGCGAACGCGTTGAAGCGGTTTCCAAGCGCCTTGCCGAGCAGCCGTCGCAGGTCCGGGCCAAAGGCACGCAGAATCCCGCTGTGGACCATGTGCAGGCCCCACAGCAACAGCGCCACGCCGCCCATCAGATCGAGCAGTACCAACGTTCCCATGCTCCGTGTCCGGATTGGAGTCGATTGGTGAGGCTAGCGCCAAATGCTTGAGGTTCAAACCATTTGTTGGCGCAGCCGCGTCAACGTTTGCAGCGGCCACGCGTTCCTGCGGCGCGCGTTGGCGCGTCCGCAGGCGCGGTGCCTTGCGAGTAGGCTCACATTGCTGCCTTGAGGGCAGCGAAGCCGCGATCGAGGTCGGCCTTGAGGTCGTCGACGCTTTCGAGCCCGATATGCAGACGCAGCGTCGGGCCGCCCGGCGCCCACTTGGTCGCGGTGCGATAGCCGTCGCAGTCGAAAGGAATCGCAAGGCTCTCGAAGCCACCCCAGGAGAAGCCCATGCCGAACAGTTTGAGCGTGTCGAGCATGGTGTCGACCGCCTTCTGCGGCGCCGGCTTCAAGACGATGCTGAACAGGCCCGACGCGCCCGTGAAGTCGCGCTTCCAGATCGCATGACCCGGATCGGTCTCGAGCCCCGGATGCAGCACGCGCGCGACCTCGGGCCGGCCGGCGAGCCAGAGCGCCATGTCGAGGCCAGAACGATGATGCTGCGCGAGGCGCACCGACAGCGTGCGCAGGCCGCGCAGCGCGAGGAAGACGTCATCGGGACCGGCGCAGACGCCGAGCAGGCGGATACCTTCGGCGATCTGCGGCCAGGCCTTGGCATTGGCCGAGATGGTGCCGAACATGATGTCGGAATGGCCGCCGATATATTTAGTAGCGGCCTGCATGCTGATGTCGACGCCCTGTTCGAGCGAGCGGTGATAGAGCGGCGTCGCCCAGGTGTTGTCGTCGATGACGAGCGCGCCGCGCGCATGCGCGACCTTGGCAATGGCGCGGATGTCGGGCATCTCGAACGACTGCGAGCCGGGCGCCTCGACCAGTACGGCGCTCGTGTTGGGCCTGAACAGCTTGTCGATGCCGGCGCCGATCATCGGATCGAAGTAGGTGGTCTCGACGCCGTAGCGGGTGAGCATGCCGTTGCAGAAATTGCGCGAGGGCCGATAGACGTTGTCGCAGACCAGGATGTGGTCGCCGGCCTTCAGCACCGAGAGCAGGGTGGTGGAGATCGCCGACAGCCCCGACGGTACGATCCCGACGCCGGCGCATTGCGGCCCCTCGAGCGCCATCAGGGTCTCCTGGAAGGCCTTGGTGGTGGGGGAACCGTGGCGGCCATAGGTGAACTCGCCGCGATGGGCGTGCAGGGCCTCGGCGGTCGGATAGAGCACGGTCGAGCCGTGGAAGACGGGCGGGTTGACGAACCCCTTCTGCGCCTTGGTGTCGCGGCCGGAGGTGACCAGCCGGGTCTCGGCGTGCTGCTCGGAGGGGTCTGAGGAATCCATGCGTCTGCTTTCAAAAGCGCGTTTCCATCAGGCGCGCTGCGCCCGCGGGCTGGCCGAAAGGCCGCTGTCGTTAATAACAGAACACAGAAGAGTCCCGTCAACCCCTTGACCCGGCACGCCAGTCGTTCTGTTATCGCAGGTGCTATTTAGTCGCCGCATGTTGAGGGGCCTGCCGCGACCTTCGATCCATCGCTTGACCGGACCATGCGCCACAGCCGTAACGGCGGGCGCTTTCGGCGGGGATTAAGGTAGGGCCTCCCGGGATCGGCGGGTGATCGGCAAGGTTTTCCAGCATGACTCTTGCAAGGCTGGCCTTGATACGGCTAGCCCCGGCAGAGACGATCGCAAAGACAACGTTCCTGACCTTGAGACGACTTTGAAAGGCCCAAAGCCCATGAAACGCATAACCCTGGCTCTCACTCTCGCTCTCGCCGCCGGCCTGACTGCCCAAGCCGCCGATGCGCAAACGCTCAAGACCGTTAAGGACCGGGGCATGCTGTCCTGCGGTGTCAGTCAGGGCCTGCCCGGCTTCTCCTCGCCCGACGACAAGGGCAACTGGACCGGACTTGACGTCGACGTCTGCCGCGCGATCGCCGGGGCGATCTTCAACGATCCGACCAAGGTCAAGTTCGTGCCGCTCTCCGCCAAGGACCGCTTCACGGCGCTGCAATCCGGCGAAGTCGACGTGCTGTCGCGCAACACCACCTGGACCATCTCACGCGACACCTCGCTCGGCGCCAACTTCACCGGCGTGACCTATTATGACGGGCAGGGCTTCATGGTGAAGAAGTCGCTCAAGGTGAACTCCGCGCTCGAGCTCAACAGCGCCTCGGTCTGCGTCCAGACCGGCACCACCACCGAGCAGAATCTCGCCGACTACTTCAAGGCCAACAACATGAAGTACGAGGTGATCGCGTTCGGCACCAACGACGAAACGGTCAAGGCCTACGAGGCCGGGCGCTGCGACGTCTTCACCACCGACCAGTCGGGCCTGTACGCCAACCGCCTGAAGCTTGCCAATCCCGGCGATCACATGGTGCTCCCGGAAATCATCTCGAAGGAGCCGCTCGGACCGATGGTGCGCCACGGCGACGACCAATGGTTCGACATCGTGAAATGGACGCTGTTTGCCCTGATCACCACCGAAGAGCTCGGCGTGACCGCGAAGAACGTCGACGAGAAGACGAAACAGGAAAATCCGGAGCTGAAGCGCGTCCTGGGTACCGACGGCAATTTCGGTGAACAGCTCGGCCTGAGCAAGGATTGGGTGGCGCGTATCGTGAAGGCCGTCGGCAATTACGGCGAAGTGTTCGACCGCAACGTCGGCGCGGGCTCGCCGCTCGGCATCAGTCGAGGTCTCAACAATCTCTGGAACAAGGGCGGTCTCCAATACGCGCCGCCGATCCGCTGACCCCGCCTGACCCGCGCTCGCGGCGATGAGCATCGAGGCCCGCAAACCCCCGCCCCAGATCGCGCTGAAGATCAGGCGCGTTCTGGGTGGCAAGACAGGCTGGAACGGCATCGCCGTCCAGTTTGCCTTCGCGGCGATCCTGGGCTGGATTGCCTATGAAATCGTCTCCAACGCCCGCGCCAACCTCGAGAACCAGCACATTGCCGCCGGCTTCGGCTTCCTCGCGAACAACGCCGGTTTTGACGTCAACCAGACGCTGATCTCTTATACCGGCTCGGACACGTTCCTGCGCGTGTTTCTGGTCGGGCTCCTCAACACGCTCGTGGTCTCGGTGGTGGGCATCGTCTTTGCCACGGTGATCGGCTTCATTGTCGCGCTGTGCCGGCTGTCACCCAACTGGCTGCTCGCGCGCATTGGCGAAATCTATGTCGAGATCATCCGCAACCTGCCGGTGCTGTTCCAGATCCTGTTCTGGTACTTGGCGGTGCTTGCGGCCTTACCCAATCCACGACAGAGCATTTCGCTGCTCGGCATCGCCTTCGTCAGCAATCGCGGTCTCGTCATTCCCCGCCCGATCGGCGAGAGCGGCTTCGAGGCGTTCCTTGCGGTGCTGGCGTTCGGCATCGTGGCTTCGGTCGCATTGCGCATCCATGCGCGCCGGGCGCTGTTCCAGCGGGGTCACATGATCCGGATCTGGCCCTATGTGCTGGGCCTGCTGTTCGGACTGCCCCTTATCACCATGCTGGTAGCGGGTCTGCCCTTCAGCTTCGAGCTGCCGCAGCTCAAGGGCTTCAATTTCGCCGGTGGGTCGCGGATAATCCCGGAGTTCGTGGCGCTCACGTTGGCCTTGTCGACCTATACGGCTGCCTTCATCGCCGAGATCGTGCGCGCGGGCATCCTCTCCGTCCATAGCGGGCAGATGGAGGCGGGGGCGTCACTGGGCCTGAGCCGCGGCACCACGCTCCGCCTGGTGGTCGTGCCGCAGGCGATGCGCGTCATCGTTCCGCCACTGACCAATCAGTACCTCAATCTCACCAAGAATTCGTCGCTGGCCGTGGCGATCGGCTATCCTGACCTCGTATCCGTGTTCGCCGGCACGTCGCTGAGCCAGACCGGGCAGGCCATCGAGATCATCGCCATGACGATGGGCGTTTATCTCCTGATCTCGCTGATCACCAGCGCCGTCATGAGCGTCTACGGTTGGCGCATCAGCCGGAGTCTCGGCGCATGAGCGATATCACCTCGTCCAGCTTCGTCCGCCAGGATCTTCTCGATGAGCGTCCCGCGCCGGTGAAGACCACGGGCTTCATCGGCCTGGTGCGGACGCGCCTGTTCAACTCGCCGACCAACATCCTGCTCACGATCGTTGGCGCCTTGCTGCTGTGGTTCACCATCATTCCTTCCGTCAGATTCCTGATGGTCGATGCAGTCTGGACCGGCAAGGATCGCACGGCCTGTCTCGCCGAGAACGCCGGCTTTGCGGTCGGCGCCTGCTGGCCCTACATCCAGGCCAAGCTGCCGCAGCTGATCTACGGCTTCTACCCGGAAGCCGAACGCTGGCGGGTCAACCTCACGCTCGTCCTGTCAGTGGTCCTGTTGGTGCCATTGCTGATTCCACGGCTGCCGTCGAAAGGCTTGAACGCAGGCCTGTTCTTCTTTGCGTTTCCAGTGGTTGCATTCTTCCTGCTGCATGGCGGCGGCATCAAGGGATTTGGCCTGAGCTGGACCGCTGACCTGCTGCAATTGTTCGACGACAGCATCATCGGCGCCGGGCAGGCTCTGCTAAGTCTCGGCAAGACGTCCGCTGCCGCACCGCTGTTGTGGGCCGTCGGCAATGTCATCGTGCTCGTGGGGACCGCGATTTACTGGCTGATCTTTCCGCTGACCTGGCTGCGTGACCAGCTGCAGGGGACGGGCCAGTCGGTCTGGGCCGATTTCGTCATCACCGCCGCGGTCGTCTCGCTGATCGCCTTCGTTCTCGGCGGCGGCCTCCGCACCGGCGGGCGGGCCCTGACGTCCAGCATCGCCACCTTCGTCGCCATCGCAATTGTGATCAAGCTGATGGGGCTCGATCACGGCGGACTGCCGATCGTGCAGACGAACCTTTGGGGCGGACTTCTGGTGACGCTGGTGGTCTCCGTTACCGGCATCGTCACCTCGCTGCCGATCGGCATTGCGCTGGCGCTTGGCCGCCGCTCGACCATTCCGCTGATCCGGATCTTCTCGATCGCCTTCATCGAGTTCTGGCGCGGCGTGCCGCTGATCACCGTGCTGTTCTTCGCCACCTACATGCTGCCGCTGTTTCTGCCGGGCAATTTCACGGTCGACGGGTTGGTGCGTGCGCTGATTGGAATCTCGTTGTTCACGGGCGCCTATCAGGCCGAGAACGTCCGCGGCGGGCTGGCTGCGATCCCGCGCGGGCAGGGCGAGGCGGCCGCGGCGTTGGGGTTGTCCTGGTGGAAGACGACCTCGCTGATCGTGCTGCCGCAGGCCCTGCGCCACGTCATTCCGAACCTCGTCAACAGCTTCATCTCGCTGTTCAAGGACACTTCGCTGGTCTCGATCGTGGCGCTGTTCGATCTGCTGGGCTCGCTGCGGGCGTCGTTCTCGGATCCGAAATGGTCGTCGCCGTCGACCGCGTTTACCGGGTTCGCGTTCGCCGGGATCATCTACTTCATGTTCTGCTTTGGAATGTCACGCTACTCGCTCTTCGTCGAGCACCGCCTCAACGCTCACCGCCGCAATTGATCGAGGTCACCATGTCCGACCCCATCGTCAAGATTTCCGGCCTGAACAAATGGTACGGCGAGTTTCACGTGCTGCGCGACATTGACCTTACGGTCGAGAAGGGCGAGCGCATCGTGATCTGCGGCCCCTCCGGGTCGGGCAAGTCGACGCTGATCCGCTGTATCAATGCGCTCGAGGAGTTTCAGGAAGGCGAGATCGTCGTTGACGGCATCGAGCTCGGGCCGAACCTGAAGCAGGTCGATGCGGTGCGGCGCGAAGTCGGCATGGTGTTCCAGAGCTTCAACCTGTTTCCGCATCTGTCGGTGCTGGACAATTGCACGCTGGCGCCGATCTGGGTGCGCAACATCCCCAAGAAGGACGCCGAGGCGGCGGCGATGAAGTTTCTGGAGCGGGTCAAGATTCCGCACCAGGCCAACAAGTTTCCGGGACAGATGTCCGGCGGTCAGCAGCAGCGCGTCGCGATCGCCCGCGCGCTGACGATGAACCCGAAGGTGATGCTGTTCGACGAGCCGACCTCGGCGCTCGACCCTGAAATGGTCAAGGAGGTGCTGGACACCATGGTCGACCTCGCCGAGGAGGGCATGACGATGCTGGTCGTCACCCACGAGATGGGCTTTGCCCGCGAGGTCGCCAACCGCGTGGTTTTCATGGACGCGGGCCAGATCATCGAAGCCAACACGCCCAACGAGTTCTTCGCGGCCCCGCAGCACGCCCGCACAAAACTATTCCTGAGCCAGATCCTGCGCTGAGCACCTGCAATCCTGTGGCGTCGCTGGTCTAACCGACCCGCCAGCTTGGCACCATGCGAATCGGCCAGTCTCTTTTCGGGCCATAGTCCGGAGAGAGACTTTGCAGAGCAGCGCCGGCGCGCGCGCATTCCAGAACGCGCGATTGCAAAAGAAATTGAAGAAGCAGGCGGACGCGCTCATGTCCGTCGCGGTTCAGGCACTCGGCCAGGGCAGATACGCGGAGGTCGAGACCCTCTGCCGCCGGATTCTGACGGAGGTTCCGGATCATTTCGACGCCGCGCACCTGCTCGGCTTGCGCGCGTATGATGGCGGGCGGCTCGAGGAGGCGCAACAATTGCTCGAGCGCGCGACCGCGCTCGATCCGCGTTCGCCCGATGCTCATGGTAATCTCGGGGCAGTGTATTTCAATCTCCAGAAGTTTCAGGACGCTCGCGCATGCCAGGAGAAGGCGATTGCGCTGAAGCCGAATTCTCCAATCGCCTTGACCAATCTCGGCAATACGCTGCTGCACATGGGCCTCGCCGAGCAGGCTATCGAACTGCACGAACGCGCTATCAGGCTGAAGCCGGACTATGCCGATGCATTTTGCAATCGCGGCATGGCGGAGCTGATCGAAGGCCAGTTCCAGCGCGCCAAGGAGAGTTTCGATCGCGCCCTCGCGTTTCAGCCGCGTCACGCGGAAGCGATCGCCGGCAAGGGCATGGTGTGCATCGAGCTCCGGCACTATGAAGAAGCGGCCGCAGCTATCGCGGCAGGGCTCTCGATCAAGCCGGATTCGCCGAAGATTATGGCGCAGCGCGGACGGCTCAATCTCGATCTGTCGCGGCTTGAGCAGGCGCTCGCGGACTTCGATGCGGCGCTGGCGCTTTCACCGAGGCTCGAAGTGGCCCTGCAGGGAAAGGCGCAAGTCAACATTCTCAAGGGCAACACGGCCGGGGCGATTGCGGCGGTCAAGACGTTGCTCGAGGAAAATCCGCGGTCCGACATCGGAGTTGCGCTTCTGGCTTCCTGCTATGCGAGCCAGGGAGACATTGCGACGGCGCTCGAACATCTCGATGCGGGGCTGGCAATTGCGCCTGACTATGCGGACTTGATCGGGCGCAAGATATTCTTCCTGGACTATCTCCCGGAGGCCGATTTCGCGGTTCAGCAGGCTGCGCGAAAACAATGGTGGGACGCGATCGGCGCCAAATTGCCGCAAAGGACGTTGTCGCCCAGCAAGCTTGATCCGGACAAGCGGATTTTGATTGGATATGTCGCGTCCGAATTCAGGAACCACTCGGCAGCGTTCGCTCTGTTGCCGGTGCTGCGCCATCATGATCACGCCAGGTTCGAGATCGTCTGCTATTCGTGTTCGCCGGTAAGAGATGAGATGACCGCCGCATTCAGGTCCTCGGCGGACGTCTGGGTCGACGCCTGGCAGATGTCGGATGACGAACTGGCCGATCGTATCCAAGCCGACAAGGTCGATATCCTGATCGACGTGTCCGGGCACACGACCGGCAACAGGCTCCATGTCTTCGCCCGCAAACCGGCCCCGATCCAGGTCTCCGGGTTTGGTCACGCCACGGGCACGGGCCTTCAGACCATGGACTACGTGCTCGCGGATCCCGTCTTCATTCCGCAATCGGCGCGCCATCTGCTGGCTGAAAAGGTCTACGACCTGCCGTGCCTGATCACGATCGATCCCATTTTGGATCTACCTGCATCGGAGCCGCCCATGCTCCGCAACGGCCATGTCACCTTCGGCGTGTTCAATCGCATCTACAAGATCTCGGACGAGGCCATCCGGGTCTGGTCGAAAGTGATGCGGGAGGTGACGGGTTCGAAGATCGTCATCAAGCATACCCTGCTTGACGATCCCATGCTGCGCGACAATTTGGTCGCGCGGTTCGTGGCAAATGGCGTTGCCGAGAAGAATGTCACCTGCCTGGGCTCGACGCCGCGCCACGAGCACCTGCTGGCGTTTGCGAACATCGACATATCGCTCGACACATTCCCGCAAAACGGCGGCGTCAGCACCTGGGAATCGCTCTATGCGGGCGTTCCGGTCGTGGCCAAGCTCGGCAACGGCGCCTCGTCGCGCGCCGGCGGTTCGATCGTGGCTGCTGTCGGTCTCGACGACTGGGTCGCCGAGGATGACGAGGGCTATGCCGCGATCGCCTGCAAATATGCCGCGCAGCCCGCGCATCTGGCGCAGTTGCGCGCGGAGTTGCCGGCCCGGATCGCAACGTCCCCCGCCGGCAATGTCGAGACTTACACGCGCGAGGTCGAGGCGGGTTATCGCCAGTTCTGGCGAGACTATTGCGCCGCGGCTGCCGAAGGCAGCGATGTTGCGTAGGGGACCTGCAGCGCCGGGCGGCCAAACCCCGGGAAATCCCGGGATATCACGGCGCCAGCTGACCGGACGGTTAGGCTGGCGAATCAGTTAGACTCTGCCCCGGGCCATCCTCCGGAGAGACACCTTGCAGAGCAGCGGCGGCGGCGCGCGCGCATTCCAGAACGCGCGATTGCAGAAGAAACTGACGAAACAGGCGGACGCCGTCCTCTCCGCCGCGGCTACCGCCTATGGCCGGGGCCGATATGCCGAGACCGAAGCACTCTGCCGGGATATCCTGAAAGCGCTGCCGGATCATGTCGACGCGATGCACCTGCTCGGCATGTGCGCGCATGACGGCCGGCGCCTGGAGGAGGCGCAACAGCTGCTCGAGCGCGTGATTGCGCTCGATCCGCGCCTGCACGATGCCCATAACAACCTTGCGACCGTGCATTTCGACCTCGGCCATTACGAGGAGGCGCGGCGATGCCAGGAGAGGGCCATCGCGCTGAAGCCGAATTTCGCGGTCGCGCTGACCAACCTCGGCAACACGCTGATGCATCTGGGGCGGTACGAACAGGCGCTCGAGCTGCATGAGCGCGCCATCAAGATCAAGCCGGATTATGCCGATGCATTCTGCAATCGCGGCATGGTCGAAATTGTGCTTGGACAGATCATGCGCGCCAAGGAAAGCTTCGACCGCGCCCTGCTGTTTCAGCCCCGTCACGCCGAAGCCATCGTCGGCAGCGGCATGGTCAGCATGGAGCTGCGGCACCACGACGAGGCGGCGGCCAAACTTGCCCTGGCGCTCGCGATCAAGCCCGGCTCGCCGAGGATCCTGGCCCAACGCGGGCGGCTCAGTTTCGAGTTGCAGCGCCTGGAGCCCGCGCTTGCGGATTTCGAGGCGGCGCTTGCGATCTCGCCCAAGCTCGAGCTGGCGCTGCGCGGCAAGGCCCAGACCTGCCTCGTCATGGGAAAGACCGCACAAGCGATGGCGGCCGCAGCGGCCCTGATCGAGCAAAATCCGCGCTCCGAGATGGGGCTGGCGCTGATGGGCTTCTCGTATTCGAACCAGGGGGACATGGACGCCGCGATCGAATATCTTGATCGCGCGCTGGCGCTCCGGCCGGATTATGGGGATGCGATCAGAGGAAAGATCTTCCTGGAGGACTATCGCGCCGAGGCCGATTTCGTGGTCCAGCAGGCGGTGCGAAAATCCTGGTGGGACCAGATCGGCTCCAAGCAGCCGCGAAGGGAGCTGCCGAAGCGGTCGCTGGATCCGGAAAAGCGGATCGTGGTCGGCTACGTCGCTGCCGAATTCCGACAGCACTCCGCGGGGCTCACTTTGCTGCCGGTGCTGCGCCATCACGATCACACCAAATTTGAAATCATCTGCTACTACTCCTGGCCGGGCGCGGACGAGTACACCGCCATGTTCAAATCATTGGCGGACGTCTGGGTCGATGCCTGGGGGCTTTCGGACGATGAACTCGCCGATCGTATCCAGGCTGACAATGTCGACATCCTCATCGACGTTTCGGGCCACACGACCGGTAACAGGCTGCAGTGTTTCGCGCGTAAGCCGGCCCCGATCCAGGCCACTGGCTTCGGACACGCGACGGGCACGGGCATGCTGACGATGGACTACGTGCTCGCGGATCCCATTTTCATTCCGCCGTCGGTGCGGCATTTGTTTGCCGAGAAAATCCACGATCTGCCGTGCCTGATCACGATTGAACCGGTCTCGGATCTGCAGCCTTCCGAGCTGCCGATGCTCCGCAACGGCTACGTCACTTTCGGTGTGTTCAACCGCATCTATAAAATATCGGATGATGCGATCCGTGTTTGGTCGCGCATCATGCGGGAGCTGCCGGGATCGAAGATCATCCTCAAGCATGGTCTGCTCGATGATCCGCTGCTGCGCGATAGCCTGATCGCGCGTTTCCTGGCGCAGGGCGTTGTCGAAGAGAGCATCACCTGCCTCGGCACCACCTCGCGCGACGACCATCTGGCGGCTTTCGCCCAAGTCGATATTTCCTTCGACACGTTCCCGCAAAATGGCGGCATCAGCACCTGGGAATCTCTCTACAAGGGCGTTCCCGTCGTGGCCAAGCTCGGCATCGGAGCCTCCTCGCGTGCCGGCGCCTCTATCGTGACTGCGGTGGGCCTCGGCGACTGGGTAGCCGAAGATGACGATGGCTATGTCGAGATCGCCCGCAGGTTTGCGTCACAGCCCGACTATCTTGCGAAATTGCGCGCGGAATTGCCGGCCCGGATCGCGGCTTCGCCCGCCGGCAATGTCGAGACCTACACGCGTGAGCTCGAGGCGGGTTACCGCAAGTTCTGGCGCGACTATTGCGCCGCGGCCTCTCATGACGTCGACGTTGCGTAGGCGAGGCCTGCGTTGGGCACCGGCATCTTCCGGAGATTGCCGGGCCGCCTAAACCGGCGGCTCTGGCCGCGAATCAGCTAGAATCGTCCCGGGCATCCTCCGGAGAGAATCCTTGCAGAGCAGCGGCGCCGGCGCGCGCGCGTTCCAGAACGCGCGATTGCAGAAGAAATTGAAGAAGCAGGCGGACGCGATCATTTCGACCGCGAATACGGCCTATGGCCAGGGCCGGTATGCGGAGACCGAGGCGCTCTGCCGCCAGATCCTGAATGAACTTCCGGAGCATTTCGGCGCCTTGCACCTGCTTGGCTTGGGCGCATTCGCGAGCCGACAGTTCGAGGTAGCGAAACAGGCACTCAAATATGCCGTAACGGTCGACCCACGCTCGGCACAGGCATTTTCCGATTTGGGAGCCACGCATTTCGCACTTGGGGAATATGAGGACGCGCGTAGGTCCCTGGAGCGGGCAATCGCGTTGAAGCCGAGCTTCCCGATGGCCTTGGCCAACCTCGGCAATACCTTTTTGCACCTGGAGCGCGTCGAGCAGGCTATCGAAATGTACGATCGCGCGATCGGGCTGAAGCCCGATCATGCCGATGCGCTCTGCAATCGCGGCCTGGCAGAGCTTGCGCTGCGCCAGCTTGATCGCGCTAAACAGAGCTTCGAGCGCGCACTGTTGTTTCAGCCGCGAAACGTGGAGGCGCTCGTCGGCAAAGGTTTGGTCAATATCGAGCTCAAGAACTTCGACGAGGCCAAAGGCGCGCTGGAAGCGGCGCTCGCGATCAGGCCAGGCTCGGCGAAAATCCTGGCGAACCGTGGACGGCTCAATCTTGAGACGTCGAGGTTGGAACAGGCGGCGGCGGATTTTGACGCCGCCCTTGCGCTTGCGCCCAAACTCGAGGTGGCTTTGCAGGGGAAGGCACAGGTCTCGCTCGCCATGGGAAATACGGCGCAAGCGATTCTGGCCTGCACCACGTTGCTGGAGGAATATCCACGCTCCGCGATTGCGATGGCGCTGCTGAGCGCTTGTTTTGCAAACCAGGGAGAGATCGCATCAGCGGTCGAGCTTCTCGATGCGGCGCTGGCCATTGTGCCGGATGCCGCGTTGATCGGACGGAAGATCTTCTTCCTCGATTATCTCTCCGACGCCGATTTCGCGGTTCAGCAGGCCGCACGAAAGCAGTGGTGGGATGCGATCGGCTCGAAGTTGCCGCGAAGGACTCTTGCCCCGCGGCAGCTCGATCCCGACAGGCGGATCGTGGTTGGCTATGTTGCTGCCGAGTTTTGGTACCACTCGGCAGCGTTCGCTCTGTTGCCGGTGCTGCGCCATCACGATCGCGCCAAATTCGAGATCATCTGCTATTCGTGCTCGCCGGTAAGAGATGAGATGACCGCCGCATTCAGGTCCTCGGCGGACGTCTGGGTCGACGCCTGGCAGATGTCGGATGACGAACTGGCCGATCGTATCCAAGCCGACAAGGTCGATATCCTGATCGACGTGTCCGGGCACACGACCGGCAACAGGCTCCATGTCTTCGCCCGCAAACCGGCCCCGATCCAGGTCTCCGGGTTTGGTCACGCCACGGGCACGGGCCTTCAGACCATGGACTACGTGCTCGCGGATCCCGTCTTCATTCCGCAATCGGCGCGCCATCTGCTGGCTGAAAAGGTCTACGACCTGCCGTGCCTGATCACGATCGATCCCATTTTGGATCTACCTGCATCGGAGCCGCCCATGCTCCGCAACGGCCATGTCACCTTCGGCGTGTTCAATCGCATCTACAAGATCTCGGACGAGGCCATCCGGGTCTGGTCGAAAGTGATGCGGGAGGTGACGGGTTCGAAGATCGTCATCAAGCATACCCTGCTTGACGATCCCATGCTGCGCGACAATTTGGTCGCGCGGTTCGTGGCAAATGGCGTTGCCGAGAAGAATGTCACCTGCCTGGGCTCGACGCCGCGCCACGAGCACCTGCTGGCGTTTGCGAACATCGACATATCGCTCGACACATTCCCGCAAAACGGCGGCGTCAGCACCTGGGAATCGCTCTATGCGGGTGTTCCGGTCGTGGCCAAGCTCGGCAACGGCGCCTCATCGCGCGCCGGTGGTTCGATCGTGGCTGCGGTCGGCCTCGACGACTGGGTCGCCGAGGACGACGAGGGCTATGCCGCGATCGCCTGCAAATATGCGGCGCAGCCGGAGCATCTGGCCAAGTTGCGCGCGGAGTTGCCGGCCCGGATCGCAACGTCCCCCGCCGGCGATGTGGAGACCTACACGCGCGAGGTCGAAGCGGCATACCGCCAGTTCTGGCGCGACTATTGTGCTGCGGCTGCCGAAGGCGGCGAGGGCGCCTGACCCTGCCGGGTGGGGCGAAGCCTCGAATTGCGCTGGCCAGCTTAGTCCTCCGGAAACCATGCGCCGACGCGCGACCGTGCCGGTTCATGGCTCCGAAAGCTATGTCTGGGCATATGCACCAAAAAGGGTGCGCCAATGCTCGGTTTCGTCTTCGGCTTGAACGCCCGGCTCGGGCGATTGCATTTCTTCCTCGCCACGGTCGCGCTTGCGATCGTGATGACGGCGATCTGCTTTGCAATCGCAATGGCCGTGCTGAACAACACCTCGCCCGGCGCGATCCGGCCCGAAGACCTCACCAAGGGCTGGGCGATGATCGCCGCGATCGTCTTCTTCGGAGTTGCGACCTTCACGCTGCAATCGATGCGCATCCGCGACATCGGCTGGGATCCGGTCTGCGTGGTGCCTGCCTGGTTCGCGCTCATGATCGTCGACCATGTCGTCGCGGGCCGGTTTCCGGCTTGGGCGATCGGGCAGGAGCACCAGGCAACGGCGGTCGGCGCGCTCGGCAACCTCGCGCTGATGCTCGCGCTCGTGTTCTGGCCGAGCGGCGACAGCGAAGGCTCCTACAGCGCTCCCCTCCCGCCGCGCACGCGCGCGAACAAGCCTTCGCTATCGAACGAGCGCCTCGCGCGGGTGTCGCAGGGATCGTCGCGGCCGACCTGGGGCTAGACGAACGGCAGCTTGATGTTGCTGCGCTTCTCCAGCCATTCCGGCACGGGAAGGCTCTTGGCGCGCATGAAGTCGGCGTTGAACAGCTTCGACTGGTAACGGCTGCCGGAATCGCAGAGCACGGTGACGATCGTCTTGCCGGGCCCGAGCTGTTTTGCGAGACGCATCGCGCCGGCGACGTTGATGCCGGTCGAGCCGCCGAGGCACAGGCCTTCGTGCTGGAGCAGTTCGTAGATCACCGTGACCGCTTCGGCATCGGGAACGAGATAGGCATCATCCACCTTCGCGGTCTCGACGATTGCGGTCGCCCGGTTGAGGCCGATGCCCTCGGTGATCGAGCCGCCCGGCGTCGCCTTGGCATCGCCCGTTCTGAAATATTCATACATGCCGGCGCCGTGCGGGTCGGCGCAGGCGATCCTGATGTCCTTGCGCTTCTCTTTCAGGAAGCGGCTGGTGCCGGCCAGCGTGCCGCCGCTGCCGACGGAGCAGACGAAACCGTCGATCTTGCCGCCGGTCTGCTCCCAGATCTCGGGACCTGTGGATTCGTAATGCGCCTTCGCATTATCGAGGTTGTTCCACTGGTCGGCGAACAGCACGCCGTTCGGCTCCGTCTTGCGCAGCTCGTCGGCAAGACGACGGCCGACATGCTGGTAATTGTTCGGATTGGAGTAGGGCAGGGCCGGTGATTCCAGCAGCTCGGCGCCGCACAGTTTCAGAAAATCCTTCTTCTCCTGGCTCTGCGTCTCCGGGATGACGATCAGCGTGCGGTAGCCGCGCGCGCTGGCCACGACAGCAAGGCCGATGCCGGTATTGCCGGCGGTCGATTCCACCACGAGACCGCCGGGCTTGAGCTCGCCGCGCTTCTCGGCCTCCAGGATCATCCATTTGCCGGCGCGATCCTTCACCGACTGACCGGGATTCATGAACTCGGCCTTGCCCAGGATGGTGCAGCCGGTCAGTTCGGAAGCGCGATTGAGCTTGATCAGCGGGGTGTTGCCGATGGCTTCGACAACGTCGTTTTTGATGGTCATGTCAGGGGAAATCACTGGCAAAGGGGTTGATCAGGTTGGCCAGAACCTAGTGCTTGGGCGGCCAAAGGGGAAGGCTTTTGCGCTGCGGCGAAACCGGTGAAAAAATGCCCGGAAACAGTGAAAATTTGGAAGGAGAGATCGCCGATGCTGCTGCTGCGCTACGCCGCGGGATATCGGTAGGAGGATGCGGCCGGCCTCCGCCAAAACATGGAAGATAAGGGTCGTTGCCCACACCCCTTCGCCATGTAGGGCGTCGCCATCGAAGAGTGCGGGTGATACGCGGAAGGCGGTCAACATATCGGCACGACCCGCCTATTCGTTTCCGACAATGGACGACCTCGCGAGAGTGGCCGGCCCGGTTTCAAGACCGGACTGAAGCCGCATCGCGAGCGGTGCAGGCGGATTGAAGGGACTGGCGTCGGTGTGGCGGCGATATCACATGAAATCTTGGTAAGCTTGAACGCACTCTGGAATGGCCCTGAAATTCAAGAAACGCCTGTGGGACAGCACCTTTTTGTATTTTCTCAGTTCTAAGATCGTCGTGCTTTGGCGGGCATCTCGCAACTGCGGGACTGTCCCGCAGTTCCGCGCCCGGCTATTATGGCCGCCAGGTTCCGCAGAAAGCATCACCTCCGTGAACGAGTTGTCCAAAGCCTCCCGACGGCCGCGCCGCGAATCGGTTACTCCGGCTGCGCGGTGGCGGCTCGATCTGCCCGGCGGGGGGTGTGTGTGACACAGGATGTTCCTGCGATCGCCGTGCGGCGGTCTCCAGGCGCCACGACCCGGACGCGACGTGCGGCGCGCTGGCTTGCGGTCGCTGGCCTAGCCGCCGGCTCGGGCGCTTGCGTGTTGACGCAGGATCTTCCTGATCCAGCTCTCGATGTTCCCACACAGTACAAGTACGCGGGCAAGGCGGATGCGCCGCCGTCCCTGGACTGGTGGCGCAGCTTCCGCTCCGCAGAGCTGACACAGCTGGTGGAAGAGGCGCACACCGTCAACCTCGACATTGCCGCCGCCGTCTCGCGCATTGTCCAGGCCGACGCCCAAGCGCGGCAGGCGGGTGCGGCGCTGCTGCCGAGCCTTTCCGGTACCGGGCAGGAGGCCTATTCACGCACCTCCGGCTCCTCGGCCTCGGGGCTCACCAATGGCGGCCGTGAGGTCGTCAACTACCAGGCTTCGCTGAGCGCGAGCTACCAGCTCGATTTCTGGGGCCAAAATCGCGACGCCTTGCAAACGGCGGAAGAAACGGCAAATGCCAATCGCTTCGATCGCGACGTCGTTGCGCTGACGACGCTTGCAGGCGTCGCTAACGCGTATTTCCAGGTACTGGCCTCACAGGATCGCATCCGGACCTCACAGCGCAACATCGCGAGCGCGCAGCGCATCCTCGATGCCGTCAGGGAACGGCGCAAGGCCGGCACCGGCACCGACCTCGACGTCGCCCAGCAGGAGAGCGTGCTCGCAAACCAGAAGGCCCTTGTGCCGCCGCTGCGCCAGACGCTCGACCAGAACGTCAATGCGCTTGCAGTCCTGGTGTCGCGGCCGCCGGAGAGCGTGCGCGTGCTCGGCGGCTCGCTGAACCGGATCGCGATTCCCCGCGTGACGCCGGGCCTGCCGTCGGAGCTCCTGACGCAGCGGCCCGACATTCGCCGGCAGGAGGCGCAACTTGCTTCTGCCACTGCGAACGTCGGCAATGCCCGCGCACAGTTCTTTCCGACGATCCAGCTGACCGGCAATGGCGGCTATCAGAGCTCAGCCCTGGTCTCGCTGTTCCAGCCGCACGCGGCCTTCTTCCAGCTCGTCGGCAGCGCAACGCAGCCGATCTTCGACGGCGGCAGGATCCTCGGCAATTTCGAATTCGCTAAGGCGCGACAGGACGAATTGCTGCAGACCTACCGCAAGACCATCATTCAGTCCTTTGCCGATGTCGACAATGCGCTGTTCTCGATCAAGCAGACCACGATCAGGCTGCAATTGCAGCGTGACGTTCTCAATGCCTCCCGCCGCGCATTCGATCTCTCCGAGCAGCAATTGCGCGCCGGGACCGCCGACATCGTCACCGTGCTCAATACGCAACTGACCCTGTTCCAGGCGGAAGACGCGCTGTTGCAGGCGCAACTTGCCCGCCTTCTTGCTATCGTCAGCCTGTATCAGGCGCTCGGCGGCGGCTGGGAGCCGAGGATGGAGAAACCGGTCAATGCTCTTTAAGCCGGATACCAAGCAAGGCGCGGATGAGGGGACGGCGAAGAAGTCGCGCGGGCGCGGCTTCGTCATGACCCTGATCACGTTGGCGATCCTCGGCGGGCTTGGCTACTACGGCTGGACCACCTGGCACCAGCAGCCGCAGCAGGCGAACGGCCGCAACCAGCGGCCCGATCTGCCGGTGCCGGTGCTGGCGGCGACGCCCCGCATCCAGGACGTTCCCGTTTATCTCGACGGCGTCGGCGCGATCCGCGCACTCAACACCGTGACCGTCCGCTCGCAGGTCGACGGAAAGCTGATCGCGGTCAATTTCACCGAAGGACAGGACGTCAAGAAAGGCGACGTGGTCGGCGAGATCGACCCGGCGCTCTACCAGGCGACGTACGATCAGGCCGTCGCCAAGAAGGCGCAGGACCAGGCCCAGCTCGCCAACCAGCGTATCGATCTCACGCGCTACGAGCAGCTCGCGGCGTCCAATGCCGGATCCAAGCAGCAGGCCGACACCCAGCGCGCGCTGGTCGCGCAGACCGAGGCCCTGGTGAAGGCCGACCAGGCCGCGATCGACAATGCGGCGGCGACGCTGAGCTACACCAAGATCGTGGCGCCGATCTCGGGCCGCGCCGGCCTGCGCCAGGTCGATCAGGGCAACATCATTCATGCCTCCGACACCACCGGCCTCGTGGTGATCACGCAATTGCAGCCGATCGCGGTGTGGTTCAGCCTGCCGCAGCAGCAGATCATGCGGGTCAATGCCGCCGCGTCGAAAGGCACGCTCGCCGTTGACGTGTTCGGCAATGACGGCCTCACCGTGATCGACACCGGCAAGCTCACCGGCATCGACAACCAGGTCGACCAGACCACCGGTACGCTGAGGCTCAAGGCCGAATTCCCCAACGCCAATTACCAGCTCTGGCCCGGCCAGTTCGTCAATGTCCGCCTCAAGGTCGAGACCTTGACGCAGGCACTGGTGGTGCCGACCTCGGCCGTGCAGCGCGGACCGATCGGCACCTTCAGCTATGTCATCGGCGAGGATAACGTGGTCGCGGCCAAGCCTGTGACCGTGACGCAGCAGAACGAGCATGACGCCGTCATCGCCAGCGGCCTGTCGGCGACCGACAAGGTCGTCACGACGGGCTTTGCCAATCTGTCCGATGGCTCCAAGGTGATCATCGGCCGCGACGACCAGACGCCGTCGGCCGATCTCGCGCCGCGCAAGCGCTCGCGCGGGCCGGATGGTCAGAAGAAGGATGGCGCAAAAGACGGCCAGAAGGACGGACAAGGCAAGGACGGCGAGTTCCGCGCCAAGCGGAAGAGCAGCGAGGGCGACCAGAAGGGCCAGACCGGACCGGCACCAGGGCCGGGTGCATCGGGAAGTGGAGCCAAGCAGCCATGATCCCGACAACAGCCGCCTGAGCGGCAGGCGCATCCCATGGGCGTCTCCGAACCCTTCATCCGACGGCCGATCGCGACCTCATTGCTGGGCATCGCGCTTCTGATCGGCGGACTGCTCGGCTACTTCGCGCTGCCGGTGTCTGCGCTGCCGCAGGTCGATTTCCCGACCGTGCAGGTGACGACGCAATTGCCCGGCGCGAGCCCCGACGTGATCGCTTCCCTGATCACTGCGCCCTTGGAGCGGCAACTCGGACAGATCCCGTCGCTATCGGCGATGAACTCGACGAGTTCGTTCGGCGTCAGCCAGATCTCGCTCCAGTTCGATCTCAACCGCGACATCGACGGCGCGACCCAGGACGTCCAGGCCGCGATCAACGCCGCGGCCGGCGTGCTGCCGAAGACGCTGCCTTATCCGCCGACCTACGCCAAGGTGAACCCGGCCGATGCGCCGGTGATGACGTTGGCCCTACGCTCCGACACGATCTCGCTGCGGGCGATGAGCGACATCGCCGACACGCTGCTGGCGCAGCGGCTCAGCCAGATTTCCGGCGTCGGACGCGTCTCTGTGCTCGGCGGACTGAAGCCGGCCGTCCGCATCCAGGCGGATCTGGCGCGCCTCGCAGCCTATGGCATCGCGATGGAGGATCTGCGCACCGCGATTGCCAATGCCAACGTCTCGGGGCCGAAAGGCTCGCTCGACGGCGCGCAGCAATCCTACATCATCGCCGCCAACGACCAGATCGCCGCCGCCGACGCCTACAAGCCTGTCATCATAGCCTACCGCAACGGCTCACCGGTCACGATCGCCGACGTCGCCCAGATCGTCGATGGCCTCGAGAACGACCGCACCGGCGGCTGGTACCAGGGCTCGCCCGCGGTCATCATCGACATCCAGCGTCAGCCCGGCGCCAATGTGATCGACGTCGTCAGCCAGATCCGGGCGGAAATCCCAAAGGTCCAGCGCGCTATTCCGGCCGGCGTGAACCTCACCATCGTCTCCGACCGCACCGTCACCATCCGTGCCTCGGTGCGCGACGTGCAGTTCACGCTGATCCTCAGCGTCGTCCTGGTGACGCTGGTGGTGCTGTTGTTCCTGCGTTCGCTACGCGCCACGCTGATCGCCGGGGTGGCGCTACCGCTGTCGCTGATCACCAGCTTCGGCATCATGTATTTCGCCGGCTTCAGCCTCGACAATCTATCGCTGATGGCGCTCACCATCGGCACCGGCTTCGTCGTCGACGACGCCATCGTGATGATCGAGAACATCGTCCGCCACATGGAAAACGGCGACAGCGCGATGGAGGCGTCGCTCAAGGGCGCCAGCGAGATCGGCTTCACCGTGATCTCCCTGACGGTGTCGCTGATTGCGGTGTTCATCCCGTTGTTGTTCATGTCAGGCCTCGTCGGCCGCATGTTCCGCGAATTCGCGCTGACGCTGACGATCGCGGTCGTGACCTCGGCCGTGGTGTCGCTGACGCTGACGCCGATGATGTGCTCGCGCCTGCTGAAGCATGCCCATGAAGAGCTGGCAGTGCCGGGTCTTGCCGCGGTCAGCCGCTTCATCGACCGCACCGTCGGGTTCTATCACCGCACGCTGCTCTGGGTGCTGGAGCGCCAGCGCGCGACGCTGGTCGTGACCTTCGCCACGCTGATTGCGACCCTGGCGCTCTATGTCGTCGCGCCAAAGGGCTTCCTGCCGCTGCAGGACACTGCCTCGATCACGGCGGTGACGGAAGCCGGTCCCGACGTGTCGTTCGCGGAGATGCAGAAGCGGCAGGCCGAGGCAGCCGATGCCATCAAGGCCGACCCTGACGTGACCGGCGTGGTCTCGGTGATCGGTGCAGGCTCGGTCAATCCGACCACCAATGTCGGCCGTCTTGTCATGACGCTGAAACCTCGCGGCGAGCGGCGCGATGATGTCAGCGTCGTCATCACCCGGTTGAAGGAGCGGGTCTCAGGCATCCCCGGCATGACCGTCTATTTCCAGCCGGTGCAGGACGTGCAGATCTCGACCCAGTCGAGCCGCTCGCAATACCAGTACACGCTGACCGGCACCGACGCCGTCCTGGTATCGGAATGGGCGCGCAAGCTGGTTGCCGAGATGCGGCGCGATCCGCTGTTCCGCGACGTCTCCTCGGAGGCGCAGGAAGGCGGTCTGAGGGCACAGCTCACGGTCGACCGCACCCGCGCCGGCCAGCTCGGCGTCAGCCTCCAGGGCATCACCGACACGCTCAACGACGCCTTCGCCCAGCGCCAGATCTCGACCATCTACGGCCAAGCCAACCAGTACCGCGTGGTGCTGGAAGCGCTGCCGATGTACCAGCGCGATCCCTCGATCCTGTCGAAGCTTTATCTGCCGGGCGGGGCGAGCGCGACCGCCGGCGCGCCCAACGCACAGGTGCCGCTCTCCGCCGTGGCCACGCTGACGCGCACCACCGCGCCGCTCGCGATTTCGCACCAGGCGCAATTCCCGTCGATTTCGCTCAGCTTCAACCTCGCGCCGGGCGCGGCGCTCGGCGATGCCGTCGAGGCCGTGAAGACCATCGAGACCCGGATCGAGATGCCCAACAGCATCGTCGGCGTCTATGCCGGCGACGCCGCCGAATTCGCCAAGGCACTCGCCGGCCAGCCCTGGCTGCTGCTGGCCGCGGTGATCACGATCTATATCGTGCTCGGCGTGCTCTACGAGAGCTACATCCATCCGATCACGATCCTCTCGACCCTGCCTTCGGCCGGCGTCGGCGCGATCCTGGCGCTGATGCTGTGCGGGCAGGACCTCTCGGTGATCGGGTTGATCGGCATCATCCTGTTGATGGGCATCGTCAAGAAGAACGCGATCATGATGATCGACTTCGCGCTCGAGGCCGAGCGCGGGCAGGGGATGTCGCCCAACGAGGCGATCGTGCAGGCTTGTCTGCTGCGCTTCCGTCCAATCATGATGACGACGCTGGCCGCCCTGTTCGGCGCGCTGCCGCTGGCGATCGAGAGCGGCACCGGCGCCGAGCTGCGCTTTCCGCTCGGCATCTCCATCATCGGCGGCCTGCTGCTCAGCCAATTGCTCACGCTCTACACCACGCCGGTGATCTACCTCGCGCTCGACCGCATCAACCGCCGCCTCGAGCAGGCGCTGCCGCCGGCCGAACCCGGCGGTCCGCCGGTCGCGGGCGCGACCGAGGGGATGCAGTGATGGCATCGATCTCGGAGCCCTTCATCCGCCGCCCGGTCGCGACCACGCTGCTGTCGATCGGGTTGTTCCTGCTGGGCATCGTAGCTTACGAGTTCCTCCCCGTCGCCTCGGTTCCGAACATCGATTTCCCCGCCATCTTCGTTTCCGCCAGCCGTCCCGGCGCCGATCCGTCCGTGATGGCCGCGACGGTTGCCTCGCCGCTGGAGCGGCGGCTAGGCGAGATTTCGGGTATCAACCAGATCACCTCGACGTCATCGCTCGGCGTCTCCAACATCCAGCTCCAGTTCGACATCGGCCGCAACATCGACAAGGCCGCGCGCGACGTGCAGGCCGCGATCAACGCCGCGCTGGTCGACCTGCCCAGCGATCTGCCGACGCTGCCCCGCTTCCGCAAGGCGAACACCGCAGGCGCCCCGGTCTTCGTGCTGGCGCTGACCTCGAAGACCCTTGCTGCGAGCGCGATCTACGACGTGGCCGACACCGTGCTGGCCCAGCGCATATCGCAGGTGCCGGGCGTCGGCAACGTGACGATCAGCGGCGCGGACCAGCCGGCGGTGCGCATTCAGCTCAATCCGGTAGCGCTGTCGAACGCGGGCATCGCCACGGACGATGTGCGGACCGCAATCATCAACGCCAACCCGCTTGGCCCGGTCGGCATTTTTAATGGCGAGCGCCAGAGCGAGACACTGGCGCTCAACAGGCAGATGCGGACGGCCAAAGAATTCCGCGATATCGTCATCAAGAGCGCGAACGGCAATTTTGTCCGGTTGTCGGACGTCGCCGACATCGAGGACTCCGTTCGCAACGCCCGCTCGATCGCCTGGTTCAACAAGCAGCCGGCGGTGCTGATCCAGATCACCAAGCAGGGCGACGCCAATGTCATCGACACCGTGGACAGGGTCAAGGCGCTGATCCCGGCGCTGAAGCAGTGGATTCCGGCCGGCGTGGACGTTTCCACCCTGGTCGACCGAACCAGCACGATCCGCGCCAGCGTGATTGACATGCAATGGACGCTGCTGGCGACAGCCGTACTGGTCATGGTCGTCGTGTTCGTATTCCTGCGGCGGATCACGCCGACGATCGCGGCCGGAATCTCCGTGCCGCTGGCCCTGGCCGGGACCTGCGCCGGCATGTGGGTCGCGGGCTTCTCGATCGACAATCTGTCGCTGATGGCGCTGGCGATCTCCGTCGGCTTCGTGGTCGACGACGCCATCGTCATGATCGAGAACATGTACCGCAATCTCGAGCACGGCATGCGGCCGCTCCAGGCGGCATTGGACGGTGCCCGGCAGATCGGCTTCACCGTCGTATCGATCAGCCTGTCGCTGATCGCGGCCTTCACGCCGCTGATCTTCATGGACGGCATCGTCGGCCGGTTGCTGCGCGAGTTCTCGCTGACGTTGACCTTCGCGATCCTGGTCTCGACCCTGGTGTCGCTCACGGTGACGCCGATGATCTGCGCCCACTATATCAGGCAGACCACGTCGGGATCCGCCACGCTGTTCGATCGTGTCATCGAGGGCTCGCTGACGCGCATCGTCGCCTTCTACACCCGCACCCTGCGCACGGTGCTGGAGTTTCCGCTGCTGACGCTTTTGGTGTTCTTTGCCACCATCGGCCTCACGGTGGTGCTCTACATCAAGGTCCCCAAGGGCTATTTCCCGACCGACGATTCCGGCTTCGTCATCGGGGCGACGCGCGCCTCGGCCGACATCTCGTTCCAGTCGATGCTGAGCCTCCAGCAGCGGCTCGCCGATATCGTGATGCAGGATCCGGCGGTGGCCGGCATTGGCTCCACCGTCGGCGGCGGAGGGGGGCCGGGCGGCGCGACCTCCAATCGCGGCACCATGTTCATCAGCCTGAAGCCGCCGGAGGAGCGCGATCACGTCTCGACCCAAGTGGTGATCGACCGTCTCAGGCGGGCGTTATACCCGGTGCCCGGCATCCGCCTGTTCATGTTCGCTGCCCAGGACGTGCGCGCCGGCGGACGGCAGAGCGATTCCGACTATCAATACACGCTGACCAGCACCGACCTCGGTTTGCTGCAGAAGTGGGCGCCGATCGTGGCCAAGCGCATGGAGAGCGTCGAAGGCATCACCGACATCTCCAGCGACCGCGATCCCGGCGGGCTTCAACTGACATTGTCGATCGACCGCCAGAAGGCCTCGGCGCTCGGCGTCAGAGTGCAGGACATCGACAACGCGCTCAACAACGCGTTCTCGCAGCGGCAGATCGGGATCATCTACACCCAGCGCAACCAGTACATGACCGTCCTGGAGATCGACCCGAAATTCCAGGTCGATCCGTCCAACCTCGATCGCATCTATGTCGCCGGCGCGGGCGACGCGCAGGTGCCGCTGTCGGCCGTGGTGCATGCGACGCGCGGGCTCGCCGCGCTCGCGGTCTATCATTCGCAGTCATTCCCATCGACCACGGTGTCGTTCAACCTGTTGCCGGACGTGCAGATCCAGGCCGCAACGCAGAACATCCAGCGAGCGGTCGAGGAATTGCACATGCCGGAAGGCATCCGCGGCAGCTTTGACGGCAACGCCGGCGATTTCGCCAAGACCAGCGGCCGCCAGCCGCTCCTGATCCTCGGCGCGCTGGTGGCGATGTATATCGTGCT
>NZ_JBVVPA010000024.1:0-77932 GCF_055807555.1 Bradyrhizobium sp. Ken64
CCTGCCAGAAATGGTCCCCAATACTCAACGACATTGGCCAAATATCCAACCTTCAATTCCACCTGCCGGTTCAGGAAGGTCTGATAATAGCTGAGAGTCGCGAGGCTAAATGCGTTCGGCCCGGCCGGTGCCCAGGTGTCGTAATTGTAGATGCCGCCAACCGCGATCTGACCGTCGGAAATCCCGGATCTGCTGAGGTCGTAAGTCATCTGCATCACGTTGTTCGTGAAGAAGGTTGGCTTCTGACCATTATAGACCTGCTGGCCCAACGTGCTCCGTTCGGCGGGCAGCATGTTGTCGTAAAAGTTGTTGTTGGTGTAGCCGACGTAGCCGATCCCGAGTGAAGCGAGACTTGATCGGATGCCGGCGAAATCTGGATCGACGGTGTCCTGCGGGCCAGGCAGCGCCACGATGAGCCCCTTGATCCGAAGCGACTGGAAGTCAATCTTTGGCGCGACTGGCGCGGGGCCGAATGCGGTGTTTTCTGTCAGCTCACTAGCATGACAAGTTGCCCGCAGAAGGTAGCCAGCGCAAATCGATAATGCGAACGCCTTCAACATGCAGTCCCAATCGCAACGCGAGGTGCACCATCAGGCTGGCACGGCTGGTGCAGCGGGCCGCAGGTCCGCCAAATCTCGCATCGTCATACGCCGTATGGCTCACCCGACCATAAATCATAATTTGGTAACGATCCGCAACGCAACCTGCAAAACGTCCGGTTGAATTTCTTGATAGAGTGCCGTCGCCCGCTTTTCGCGCCTTGGCAAGACACGTAGTAGCTGCCGGCCATCCATGCGGAGTGTCGCTATCATCAGGGGCAGCGCGGCACGACGGCGTGGCACAAACTGCATTGAGACTTTGGTAGTAGATCGTAGCGACAGATCAGCTATGCCTGAACAAGCGCCAAACGACACTTACTCACCCCAAGTTGCGCGGTACCCTCTTGGCAGCGAAAGAGGACCGATGTCGGGGCTCGTGCATATTGTCGACGACGATCCATCATTCCTGGCGGCCATGGAGCGTCATTTGAAGCACGCCGGTTACCAGGTCGCAGCCTATTCGTCGGCGCAGGAGCTGCTCGACCGACTACCGAGCGACGGCATTCCGGGTTGTATTCTTCTCGACGTGCAAATGCCCGATCTGGACGGCTCGGCCTTGCAAAGAAAATTGGTCGAACTCGGCTCGGCATTGCCGATCATATTTCTCTCCGGCCATACCGACATTCCTCTCACCGTGCGGGCCATAAAGGCGGGTGCTCGGGATTTCTTGAGCAAGCCGGCAAGCTCCGAAGACCTTCTTCGCGCAATCGCAGGAGCGTTGGCACACCATCAATCGACGTTAGACCTGCAAAACAAAATAAGTGCGGCCCGTGCTCGTCTCGCTACATTGACGCCGCGCGAGCGACAGGTCTTCAACTTTATCGTTCGTGGCAAAATCAACAAGCAGATCGCTCACGCGCTTGGAACAACGGAGCGCACGATCAAAGCTCACCGTCACGGTGTGATGGAAAAAATGCAGGTCCGGTCGTTAGCCGAGCTGGTGTCTCTTGCCGAGAGGATCGGAGCTCTTTCCCCAGCCACGGAACAGACCCTCTAAGCTGGAGCGATTATCACAGTTAAACGCCACGGCTCGGCACAGTCTGATAGCGCTTATGCACCCAGAGCGACCAAAGGGCGCGGCGTTCAAAGCAGGCAAGTCATAGTGATGACGATCCCGGAATTCTGAGGGCAGAAGCGGAGCACGACGGAACCCTTCCATGAACCCCGCTCGCGAGATTGCGGCTCTGTCCGCGCGGGAGGTTGATGTAGATCAATGGGCGTCCTTGCTTTGATGGAACCTCTTGCGTCCGTAGCGATAGCACCGAACTCAACTGAACTTGGGTCTCAACGCTGTACTCTGAGTGCAATCGTCCAACTGAGCGCTGGAAATGAACTGGTTTCGTATCTTGTTCGGCATTGCAATCGCGTTGTTTGGCCAAGATGCCTTCGCCAAGCAACGTCTAACCGACCCCATCAAGATCCCACGAGAATGCAAAAGCGACATCGAGCTTTTGTGCAAAGGACTTCGCCCCGGTGGCCAGCGCATTATTAATTGCCTCAAGGAGAAGGCGACTGAATTGTCGCCCGCGTGCTGGGAGGCGTTCAGATCAACGGAATAGCTGAGAATATATTTGGACGCGGGGCCTCTGATGGCGACTGGCGGAGCTTGTCTCAGTTCCTGACCGGGCGGGTGTCTCAAGTTGCGCATCCAACAGCAAACATGCGGCCTCATCACCTCCAGCAGCTCTACAAGGGCCTTCAGTACAATGGTAAACTAAGCGCTCCGGGAGTACCCATTCGCTCCGCCGGGTCATTTTGGCCATTTGGTAGTTCTCCACTCGTAGCGACAAGCGTCCGTTGACACCTCTGGCAAACGGAAAACTTCTTGTGCAAAAAGAATGTCGTCCTTGTCGTCGATGACGACGCCGCAATGCTGAGAAGTGTAGCCCGACTCCTGCGACAGTTTGGCTACGCCAGCGTGCTGTTTCCGTCTGCGGAGGCTTTTGCAAACTGCAGCGAGTTTGACAGCGCGCTTTGCGTCGTTCTCGACATCAATCTGCGCGATGGATCAGGCATCGACTTGAGGCACCGCCTCAAGGCGGCTGGGAGCAGTGTGCCAGTCATCTACATGACCGGGAACGATAGCCCTTCGGTTCGCGAGGCCGCCCTTCGATCCGGCTGTCTCGCCTATCTCACCAAGCCATTCTCGTCGCGCGAACTGATCGAGCCGCTCAAGAAAGCGTCAGGAAGGTAATGCTAAGTGCCCGAGTTCCGGGCCCTTGCACTCTGCACTTTGGGACAATGCACCACAGGACAACTTTCGCTAAGTTGATTTCTGAGTTTGGATTGTCAGGTACCAGCCCCCCAATCAATACAGGTACACAGCCCCCCCGTGGCCCCAGTTTCCCCAAGGACTGGGGCCACACCCTTCACGGTCTCGGCGCTCGTTTTTGTTCAGCGGCAAGCGTGAAAAAAAAGTCGTCACCGCTTCCTCCCCGTGGCGGCTTTCCTTTTGTCCGGCGCGAATAGGCAGGGGCGGCATTACAGCGTGAAACACACTTGGTACGTCACTTTTGAAGTGCCCCCGGATGGCACGCTGTCAAGACGGCGACATCCGCGCCTAACCAAGATGTTTTCAACCAAAGCGGAGGCGCAGGATTTTGCGCGAACCAAATATTACGACGGGCTGATCGTCACTGCGGGGACCATCATCCCGCACCTGCCGAGAGTGTCGATCCCATCGACCGAGATACCAGCATGGCTTGAACGATCCGGCCAAGTTGATCCAAATCAATAAGCAAGCCGACGACGGTAGTGAGACTGCTCAGGTGGGGCAGCAACCGGGAGCCTGACAATGAGTGACCGTTCGGGGCCGAAACAGGTCTGTCGTCGCAACGCACTAACCTTTCTTGGACAGGCAGGGCTGTTTGGGCTCGTGGCTTCGTCCTCAATTTTTGCGGCCTCAGAGGCGGTGGCCCAAACCGCCGCGCCAGCCGCCGCGCCTATTGCGCCGCCAGCGGACGCGCCGAAGTCAGGCACAGAACGCCGTCAGGAACGGCGCAGCGGGCGAACCGAGCGGCGGCAGGAACGCCGCACCGGACGCACAGAGCGGCGTCAAGAGCGGCGCACAGGCCGCGACGAGCGACGGGATGCGCGCGACGGCACCACAAGCACCCCAACCACCACCGAGCCGAAAAAGTAGTCCCGTTTATCGGTCCAACTTCGGCAACCGGGCCGCCTCAGCGCAGGCCCGGGAAAACCGTAGAGCGGGCCGCCAGCGCAGGGCCAAGCGGGATAACCATGTCCGAGTTGCGGCAAGCTAGATTCAAAACCACATCCGTTTGGGCCGACCAATCCATGCTGGATATCCAATTAAACAGCGGCCTACATGACGATTGGCGCATTGTGACAGTTGTTTTCCAACCTGATTTCACAGACGCGCTGGCAAACAATCATCGCGCCTCCTACGTCACGATTTGGGAGCGCAAAGATGCCTAGAGCCGCGCCGAGGGGCGGCTCGCGCCAGCACGTCCATCAGGCCAGCGCCGCGACCCGACGGCCATCGAAGCGCAGCCGACCGGGTCCGCGCGGACGCAGCCCCCAAACTCTTTCTTAAGCGGCAGCATGTGAAACTAGGGCCTAATAGGGCCCGGCGGGTTTCCGCCAGCAGCGGTCGCGGTCGCCGCCACCAACTAACCCCTTTCATTAAAAAGGGTTTTGTATTTTTCCTCACGGCACGAAATCGCTGGACGACAGGACCACACGGTTTTGCCGTACGCGCATTCGCCATTTCGCCGCAGGGTTCGACGGCCCCGTGCACGTGGCCATCGAAATACCGACGAGACGAACTTCACAGCGCCGCTCGTCCGCACGCGGTTGCAGGCTCACAGGGACTACCCGCCCTGCCCGCACCTCCCATGCCGACGCTGCCGCGTCCACCGCAAGCCCGGCTCGCAATCAAGACGACAACGAGATCGCCCCTCAAGGATGAGCCGGGATGGACGACACATACGCCGTTTCCGAATTTCGGTAAAGTGGAATATTTTTGTGGGAAGGGGTTGACGGGGCGACACAGGCGCGGTCCCGTAGCCCGGATGGAGCGCAAGCGTAATCCGGGAAGGTGCGAAACGCAGCGCGAGCGGCCCCGGATTGCGCTACGCTCCATCCGGGCTACATGACCACCTGTTACCCGCCGAAATCCCGCGGGCTGAACGGCAGGTCCATCACCTTCCATTCCCCGTATTTGTCGGCAGGCAGCATCTTGTAGGGCTGGCAGGCCTGAAGCGCGCTCATGGCGGACTTCACGAGCGCCACGCCCTTTGCCGACGGCGGGGCTTCGATCAGGATCGGCTCGCGCGCCAGCGTGCCGTCGGTCGCGAGCACCGTGCGCAGCTTGATGTTGACGTTGTCGGTCGGCGCGACGCCCGCCGGCAGCTTGGCGCAGCTTCGCAAGTGACGACGCAGTTCGGCGATGATTTCGGCCGGCAGCTTGGCCGCGATTGAATCCTTGGCATCGCCGCCATCGTCCTTGGGAGCATCTTTCGGCAGCTCCGTCGGCAATTCCGGCGGCAGGCCCAGCATGACGCCGTACTTGACGGTGACGTCGGGCTCCGGCGCCTGATAGGACGGCGGCGGCGCGGCCTCTGGCTGCTGCATCGCTTGTGGCAGTAGCTGTGGCGCCGGGGGCTGCGGTGTCGCCTGAGGCGGCGGCGACTGCGATGGCTGAGGCTGTGGCTGTTGAGGCTGCGGTAGCGGCTGCGCATTTGCCGCGCGCTGAGGCGTCTGTGAAGGCTGGGGCTGTGGCTGTTTCCGTTGCGACGCTTCAGGCGAGGCCTGCTGCATCGCCTCGGGCTTCGGCGCGGCCGCCGCGTTGTCCTTCTCGGAGAAATCCAGCTTCGGCAGTTTCAGGTCAGGGATCGGATCCGGCGGCTTTGCCTTGAGTTTTTCGTCGGCCTTCTCCTCGGCTTTGGCTTCTTCCTGCTTCACCTGCTCCGGCGTCACTATGCTGACGGAAACCGATTCGGGCGGGCTGGCGTGAAACGGATGGACTTCGCTGATCACGATGATCAGCGCGACCAGCGTCAGATGGGCGATCGCCGACGCTGCAATGTCCGTCCGTATGATCTTCCGCAGTTCCATCGCCTGACTTCAGGTTGCCGTGCTCGTCCTAGCATACGGCAGTCCCCCCTCAATCCCATTTTGGCGCGAAGCCGAAATCGGTCAGGCGGCCCCTGGGACTGGCCAGCGCGGCGATCCGGGCCATCTCGTCGTCCGAAAGCTCGAAATCGAAGATCTCGATGTTTTCCGACAGGCGTTCGACGCGCGAGGTGCGCGGGATCGCAGCGACATTCTGTTGCACCAGCCAGCGCAGGCAGACCTGCGCCGGCGTCTTGTGATGGAGACGCCCGATCTCGGCGAGCGTCTGGTCGGTCTTGATCCGCCCCTTGGCGATCGGGCTATAGGCGACAAGAGCGAGCCCGTGCTGATCGCAGGCCGCCCTCACCTTCGCCTGGTCGAGATAAGGGTGGTACTCGACCTGGTTGCAGGCCAGCGGCTCCGGCGACAACGCCACCGCCTGCTCGATCAGCGCGACGGTGAAATTGGAGACGCCGATGTGGCGGGTCAGGCCCATGCGCTTGGCATGCGACAACGCGCCCAGCGTCTCCTCCAGCGGCACGTGCGAATTGGGCCAGTGCAGCAGCAGGAGATCGACGGAGGGAAGTCGCATGCGCGCCAGGCTCTCCTTGACCGAGCGCTCGAGATCGTGGGGTGCGAAATGGTTGGTCCAGACCTTTGTCGTCAGGAAGATGTCGTCGCGGCGCACGCCGGAGGCGCGCAAGCCGTCGCCGACCTCGCGCTCATTCTCGTAGACCTGTGCGGTATCGATGTGGCGATAGCCGAGCCGCAACGCCTGCTCGACCACGCGTGCGCACATGCGCCCGCTCAGCTCCCAGGTTCCCAGCCCGATCGCCGGTATTCTTGCGCCATTGGTCTCGACGAACAGCATGAGGAATCCTCTCTGTCGCGCTCGCCCCAAATCATGATCCAGGCGTCATTATGAACCCGGCGGGCGACACTGCCAACGGACGACACCGGCCGCCGGGCCGGATCTTGCGCGCAATGCTAACGGGAGGTTCGCGCCAGGCTCTGACCTCAAGCCTTGACGTCAGGCCTTGAGCTCATGCTTTGGCGAGCGCCTGGAACACGGTCTCGGGCGCATGCGCGATCACCGCGAGCAGCGCGCGGGCGGGTCCCCGCGGGGCACGCTTGCCCTGCTCCCAGTTGCGGATGGTCTCGACGGGAACGCCGAGTTTGGCCGCGAACTCCATCTGGGTCAGGCAGGCGCGGCGGCGCAAATCGCGCACGGCGAGCGAGCTGGTGTCGGGCGGCGCTGCGTCAGGTACGGGCTGGATTGGAAAGGGCTGGATCGGAAGTGGCTGGACAGGAAACTCTTGTCCGTCCCGCAACTCGACAATCCGTCCGTCCGCCTTCAGCCGCACACGCATGCTCATTCCCCCAAGCGGGGACGATGATGCGGGAGGTCGCTTAAGTTCGGATTAAAGATGATGGCCAGTAGCCCGGATGGAGCGAAGCGCAATCCGGGGCGTCTCTCGACGGATGCAGCGGCCCCGGATTACGCTTCGCTCCATCCGGGCTACGGATTTCAACAGCTCCTACCTCAACCCGAACCACAACGTCGCAATTCCCAGGAAGGAGAAGAAGCCGACGACGTCGGTGACCGTTGTCACGAACGTGCCGGAGGCGACAGCCGGATCGGCCCTGACACGTTCGAGCGCCATCGGGATCAGGATGCCGCCGAGCGCACCGGCGAAGAGGTTCACGATGATGGCGAGCCCGATGACCAGGCCGAGGCCCGGGATCCTGAACCAGGCCACCGCGGCGATGCCCGTGATCACGGCAAAGGCGAGACCGTTGACGAGGCCGACCAGGCCCTCGCGCACCACGACGCGCCAGGCGTTGGAGGAGCCGAGCTCGCGCGTCGCCAGCGCCCGCACCGCGACCGTCATGGTCTGGGTCGCGGCATTGCCGCCCTGGCTTGCGACGATCGGCGCCAGCACGGCGAGCGCCACCATCTTCTCGAGCTGGCCCTCGAACAGGCCGAGCACGGAGGACGCCAGAAAGGCGGTGGCGAGATTGACCAGCAGCCAGTTGAACCGCGCGCGTGCAATGGTGAACACGGTGTCGGACAGCTCTTCGTCGCTGTTGACGCCGCCGAGCGCCTTGAGGTCCTCGTCCGCCTCTTCCTCGATGACGTCGACGACGTCGTCGACGGTGATGACGCCGACGAGGCGGTCCTGGGTGTCGAGTACCGGGGCTGCGACGAGATTGTACTTGCCGAACATGCGCGCCACCTCCTCCTGGTCCTCCAGGACGGAGACGCGGCGGCGATCCTCGTCGGTCAGCTCGGCAAGGGCCACCGGGCGGCGGGCGCGCAGCAGGACATCGAGCGAGACTGCGCCCTGCCAGTGCTGCTCCTTGTCGACGACGTAGATCTCGTAGAAGCGATCGGGCAGATCCGGCGTCTCGCGCATGTAGTCGATCGCCTGCCCCACGGTGAAATCCTGCGGCACGGCGATGAACTCGGTCTGCATCCGGCGGCCGGCGGAGTTCTCCGGATAAAGCAGGCTGCGCTCGAGCACGACGCGCTCCTTGAGCGGCAGCTTCTCGAGGATCTCCTCCTGATCGGCCTGATCGAGCGTTTCCAGCAGCTCGACCGCATCGTCGGATTCGAGCTCGCGCACACCTTCCGCGACCGTCTGCGGCGGCAGTTCCTCGAGGATCTCCTCGCGCACGCCCTCGTCGAGCTCGTTCAGCGCGGAGAAGTCGAAATCGCGCCCCGTCAGTTCGACCAGGCGGACCCGATCGTCGGGCTCGAGGGCCCCGATGAGATCGCCGAGATCGGCCTCGTGCAGCTCGGCAACGCAGGCGCGCAGCGCGGCGCTGTCGCCGGCCTCGATCGCATGGGCAATTTCCGCGACGAATTCGTGACGAATTTCGCCGTCTTCATTGCGCATCGGCACGTGGTCGAGTACCGATTCCGCGGCAAACGCGGCACCGTCCAGATGTTCATCCATGGCGCGCCTCGCCGTCCGACAGGTTGGAACGAGTGGTCTGAGCTGTTGGTTCAGGCAATACCCACAAGGCAACTCTGAGCGCAATGACAAAGATGCTTCGACTGAGGTGGGCCTCGATGGCGGCAGGCGCAGCCCTCGCCGCCCTCACCGGCATCGCCTCGATTGAAGCCGCCGAGTGCCCGCGCAAGGACGCGCTCGGCACCTCCCGCATTCTGAGCGTCGACGCCAAGACCACGCCGCGCGTGGGCCTGAAGAGCTTTCCGCAGACCTTGCCGCTCGCCGATCACGAGGTCGTGCTGACCTTCGACGACGGACCGTATCCGCCGACGACGTCCAAGGTGCTGGCGGCGCTGGCCCAGGAATGCGTGCGCGCGACCTTCTTCCTGATCGGCCTGCACGCCTCCGAATACCCCGAGATGGTCAAGCGCATCGCCGGCGAGGGCCACAGCATCGGCCACCACACCTTCTCGCATCCGTTCATGGCGCGGATCCCGCACGACAAGGCGAAGAGCGAGATCGACCGCGGCATTGCCGCCGACGAGATGGCGCTGCACGGCACCTCAACGACGACACCATCGACGCCGTTCTTCCGGTTTCCCTATTTCGAGGCCACGCAAGCCGAGCTCGACCTGCTGCAGTCCCGCGGCATCGTGGTGTTCGGGGCTGACCTGTGGGCCAGCGACTGGAACGAGATAACGCCGGAGCAGGAATTGAAGCTCGTCACCGAGCGGCTCGCCGCCGCCGGCAAGGGTATCATCCTGTTCCACGATCCCAAGGCGCGCACGGCTGCGATCATGCCGGCCTTCCTGCGGTATCTGAGGGAGAACCGCTATCGGGTGGTTCACGTCGTGCCGGCGGGCACATCACAGAAGAATGCCGACGCACGTTGATGCCGGAATGTCACGCCGGCGCAAAATGGGGTGATTTGGGCCCTATTAACAGTCTGTTCATGCTACGCCATGCAAGTATCGAGGGGACTTGTCGCGGCAGGGTTCTGGGTAACGTTTCTTGCGCCTGAACCGTTTGCCGATGTCTCCGACCTACTATGGCGGCAATCGCGTAAGAGGGCAGACGGGGTTCATGATCGGAAGTAGCGTTGTTGCCCGGACGCGATCGTGGATCGTCCTTTGCTTTGGCGGATTCCTCGGCGGATTTTTGGGTGTCCTGACCATCGGCTCGCCAGCCATTGCAGCCGACTGCCCCGGCCATCCGGACGCGCTCGGGACCTCCCGCACCCTCGTGGTCGATCCGCACGAGCATCCCCGCATCGGCACCATGCAGTACCGCGAGACGCTGCCGCTGAAGGACCATGAAGTCGTCCTGACCTTCGACGACGGTCCGTTGCCTAAATATTCCAACCAGGTGCTGCAGATCCTCGCCGACGAGTGCATCAAGGCGACCTTCTTCATCATCGGCGAACAGGCCAAGGCGAACCCGGAAGGCGTGCGCAAGCTGGTCGCGGCGGGCCACACCGTCGGCACCCACAGCATGACGCATCCGCTCACAATGGACCGGATGCCGCTCGACAAAGCCGAGGCGCAGATCAATGGCGGCATCGAGTGGACATCGGCCGCAATGACCGATCCGTCCAAGCTCGCGCCGTTCTTCCGCATTCCCGGCCTGATGCGCGCCGACGGCGTCGAGAACCTTCTGATCTCGCGCGGCATCCAGGTCTGGAGCGCCGATTTCCCGGCCGACGACTGGCGCCATGTGTCGTCCGATCGCGTCTATCAGCTCGCGATCCAGCGGCTTGAGGCCAAGGGCAAGGGCATCCTGCTGCTGCACGACATCCAGGCCCGCACGGTAGCGGCGCTGCCGAAGATCATCCGCGACCTCAAGGCGCGCGGCTATCGCATCGTGCACGTGGTGCCCGCGACCGCCGAGCAGCCGGCGACGCCGACGACGCCAGTGGAATGGCTGCTGCATCCGCCGACCGAGACCACACCGATCGCGCGCTGGCCCGCCGTGCCGACCTTCGTGTTCGCGCAGACCGAGACGCTTGCGGCGCCCTCGCTGGCCGACCTCAACGCGCAGACCGCGCATCAACCGCTGCTGCCGCGCAAAACCATGGCGCTCGCCAATGTCGCGGCCACCCTGCCCGTGCCCGACCGCGATCTCTTTGCGATCCCAGAAGGCTCGATCGAGGTGCTGCTGTCGACGACCTTGTCGCGGCGCGCCGCGACGCGCCTGGCCATGGCGGCCGAGACGCCCCGTACGGCCAGGGGCAAAGCCGGCAAGTCGCACGCTCCCCGCACCGCGCGCGCTGCTCATGGCACACCGAAGCATGCCGCACAGACCGAAGGCACTGCAGCCAAGAGCACTGCAGCCAAGAGCGCCGCGCCAAAGAGCACCGCGCCGCGCCCCACCCGTGTGGCGAGCCTGAAGAAGCGCGCCTAGCAGATCCTACTGTCGCATGATGTTGGCGACGCAGAGCAAGACGATCAGCGCCAGGAAGAACAGGTCCATATAGGACTTGACCTCGCCGTCGCGCCGCAGCCGCGCGACGTCAACCACGACCTGCTTGCGCGTGTTCGTTCCGCCCGCGCCGTCATTGATCGGGCCTTGTAGCCGCTTGGTCTCGGCCTCCAGCCGCTCGATCTTCTGGTAGAAGTAAAACGCCCGCAGCGTCGAAGCCGCGCGCATGCCGCTATAGATCAGCACCAGGATCGCGATGATCGCCCGGTTCTGGTACTTCTCCATGAAATTCAGGCTGAAATAGACCATCGCCATGAATGCGAAATTGGTCACGAAGCGATAGACGAAGCTTAAAAAGACCATGCGGGCTCAAGCCTTGAAGGGTGGCGCAACCGGACCGTGTTGCAAATGCGGGGATCAGGAGCCCAAACCGGAACAGCCGGCCTGAATGCCGATGCAGGCCCGTCTACGCCAACTTTGTTTCAACAAAGATACTATTGCCCCTGCAATGCCGCCTTTTAGCCACGCCCGGCCATAATGCAAGCCGGAGCAGGGCCGCCGGTCCGGTCCGCGGGCCTGCTGGCTGCAACGGCTCCTTGGAGATTTGGCGGAAGTCCCGATAGAATGGGGCCGCCACATGTGGGGTCCGCCGATGCCGAAGAAGGGAATCACCGGCCACGACGACTGGGTTTTGACCGAGGCGCTGGCGACCGCGCTGGTCGCGCTGGAGCAGCTCGACACCAAGCACCAGCCGAGCGCGCATATGGACGACATCCGCAAGATGCTCTCGAACGGCAAGGAGCCGGCGGCGGTGACCCTGCATCTCGCCCAGGCCAAATGCCGGCTGTTTCCCGACCTCGATCCGCTGGAGATCTACCGGGAATACGGCATCGGCGAGGAATATGGCTGAGGGCACCGTTGACGGCCAGACTTAAGGCCCGCCGGCGACCGATCCCGCGATCACCATGACCAGCGCGGCCAGGTCGATCTTGCCGTTGACGATCAGCTCCTCCGAGGCTTTCGCGTCGTCTGCGCGTTCGACCTTCAGCAATTGCGGCCGGTTGGCCGCCTGCCGCTTCAGCTCCTCGACGATGGCTTCCGTGAGTTTCTCTTCCAGCATGGGCTTGTCCTCAGGCCGCCATCGCACGGCACGATTGTGCGCAGGAGCGGCACATGGCGACGCACTCGTCTATGCCGCCGACCCGCTCGCAATCCTCGGCGCATTCACTGCAGATTTCGGCGCATTCGCCGCAGGTGTGCCGGTGATGCGGCGTGTTGATCAGCATGAAATGCGCCGCCGTCCGGCACATTTCGGCGCACGCCATCATCAGGCGGAAATGCTTGGGCTCGACGTGCTTGCCGCCGGTCTCGAGGCAATGGTTCATCGCCGTGCCGAGGCAGGTCTGATAGCAGCTCATGCAGAGCGCGATGCAGCGCGTCATGTCTTCGGATTGAGCCATCCGGTTTCTCCAATGCTCGCCCCTGCTCCGCTCAACCCGTGGGATGTTGTGATCGTTCCTGCTGTCGTGCCGATTGTGGCTTAGGGGGAACCTCGCAAAGCTAGCCGTAACGCCTCGCGCGCACCGCCCGGTAGCGAGCATCGGTCTGCGGCTTGATGAACAGCGCCACCACGCTTGGATGGCGTTTGCGTATCTCGGTCTCGATCGCAACGACGCATCGCTCGATGTCGTCGGCGCGCTTGTCATCCGCAAATTCGATGCTGAGGGCCGCAACGATTTCGACCGGCGACAGCTGCACCGTCAGGAGGCCGTTGGCCCTGAGCACGCCGGGCGACCGCCTTGCGATGTCGAGGATCGATCGTGCAAGCTCCGGATCGGCGGGCTCGCCGATCAGCAGGCTCTTGCTCTCGCGCGCGAGGCCGATCGACACGATCGCCAGCAATATCCCGATCAGGATCGAACCGATCCCGTCCCAGACCGGCTGGCGCAGCCATACGGCCGCCGCAGTGGCCGCCGCGGCAATGGCGATGCCGATCAGCGCCGCGCTGTCCTCGAGCAGCACCATGAATGCCGGAGGATCCTTGCTCCGAACGAAAGCCTGATAATATCCGAACCGCTGGCCGTCGGAGCTGAAGCGCCGCAGGGCAACCAGCCAGGAGCCGCCTTCAAACAGGAACGACAGCCCGAGCACCACGAAGCTGACGATCGGACTTTCGATCGGCTCGGGGGCGGCGACATGCAGAATGCCCTGATACAGCGAGACACCGGCGCCCAGCGCGAAGATCAGCAGCGCAACGATGAAGCTCCAGAAATACAGCTCGCGCCCATAGCCGAGCGGATGGGATTCGTCGGGCGAACGGCTCGCGCGCCGGTAGCCGTAGAGCAGCAGGATCTCGTTGGTCGTGTCGACGAGCGAATGCACTGCTTCGCTCGTCATGGCCGAACTTCCCGTCCACGCGGCGGCGCCGATCTTCGTGACCGCGACCAGGACATTGCCGAACAGCGCCGCATAGACCGCGGTCTTCGAGGATGATTCTGTCACCAATCTCCGATACCCCGTTCCTCACGCCAGCCGCCGCGGCAGGCTGTGGTGGATCGTGCAGGCGGCGAGCGCGGCGTGCCCGAACGCGACCGATATCTGGTGCAGGTCGGTGACGACGTCGCCGATCCCGTAGAGCCCGTCGACCGAGCTGCGCTGATGGTCGTCGACTTTCAGGTATCCCTCCCCGGTATGTTCGGCCCCCAGCGTCATCGCGAGTTGCGAGCGCACCTTCGCTCCCATCACCGGGTAGACCATTTCGAATTGCGCCGTCCGGCCGTGGGCGAAGACGGCTTCGACGCCGTGGTCTCTCCGCCTCAGGCGCAGGCCGGGCGCGACGACGATCTCGACACCCGCGTCATTCAGCTCCGATGCCGTGGCCTTCCCGTCATCCTCGCCTGTTGCCAGCAACGTCACGTCGCGCGAGTAGCCGCGCATGAACAGCGCCTTGCCGGCGGCCCGGTGAAGCGGACCGACGATGCCGATGCGACGGTCGATCGCCTCGAAAGCGTCGCAGACGGGGCAGTAGCGCAACAGCCCGTCCGCGACCGCCGCGCGCCATTCGTCGAACGGCGGATGGGCGTCGACGATGCCGCTGGCAAGGACGACGATGGCGGCGGTATGCGCGCCGCCGTTCCAGATCGCCTGAAAACCTCGCGCGTGTCGCCGCAAAGTGGTGACCTCGGCATCAACGCGCGTGACCGCGAGCTCGCCCAGTTGCGCAGACATGCGCGCGAGCAGGTCGGTACCGGACAGGCCATGGACGAAGCCCGGCACATTGTGACTGCGCGGGATCAGCGCCGCCCGGCTCGCGCCTGCGTCCACGACGCAGACGCGGCGCCGAAATCGCGCGAGATAGATCGCAGCCATCAGCCCGGCGGGGCCGCCGCCGACGATCAGGCAATCATACGGCTGATCGTTCGCCGTCATTTGGGGTTTGGATCCGACAGGCCCGCACCGGGCGCGCAAAGCTGTCCACTCCGCGCCAGCCGGACCGCATTGCCGAGTGCGCGCGCGACGTTCTGCACCTCTGTCTGGAATGCGCTGTCGTCATCGAGCGCGCGGTGCGAGGTGGCGTATGGCTCCATGTAGCCGACATAGCCATCGAGCTCGGCGAAGCGGCCTGCCGAGATCAACTGCATATCGGTCAGCCAATCCGACAAGGCCCGGCGCACGCCCTCGGCACCGACCGCATCGCCGTGAACGACAAGACCGAAATGCCGGCCGGCGAGATGGCGCGGATAAGACCAGCCCTTCAGCTCCAGCGCCTTGGCTTCGTCCGCCTGCTTGCCGTGGGTCGAGGTCGGATCGGGATTGCCGCCGTCGGCGCAGACCATGCGGTCCATCATCGCCTTAAGGCCGGCGGGCACGTGATACCAGTTCACCGGCGTCACGATCAGAATGCCGTGGGCTGCGACCCACAGCGGATAGATATCGTTCATCCAGTCGTCGGTCTGCCCCAGCGAATAGTTCGGATAGCAGCTGCACGGCCAGTGGCAGAGCGGCATCGCGGTTCCGACGCAGGATTTGCAGGGATGGATCGTCTTGCCGAACTCCGAAGCCAGGCGCGACAGATCGAGGATGTCGACGGCAAACCCAAGCTCGGCAAAGACCGGCTCGGCGAGCTCGACCAGACGCCAGGTCTTGGACATCTCGCCGGGACAGGTGTGCTCGCTCCGCGCCGAGCCGTTGATAATGAGGATGCGCGGCGTCTCGTCCGCATCGTCATGGCGTCTCTGCGCCGCCAGTATCTTCGCGCGCGCATCGAGCCAGTCGATGGCGATGTCGTAATCGGGATCGGCGAATCCAGCGCCCGCCTTTCGCGTCAGCGGGGCCTTGCGTGAATTGCTGTAGGCATCCCAGGCCGCGCCGACGATGGCGTCGAGCTCGCGCTGGAGCGGTGCAAAGGTGGGATCGACGAACCGGCTCCTGTAGCGGCGCTCGAAGGCCTCGCGCGAGAGCTTGACGGGCGGCATCCCCTTGCGAATGTCGGCTTCCGTCATGCTGGCTCCTCGCGAGGTCGGTACAGTTCGACCAACCCGGGGCGCGGCGCGGGGTTCCTTCTCGCTCTCCTCTCGTCGCCCTACTGGCGGACAACTACCGGCGGCACATCGAACTGCGCGATGCGCTGGTCCAGCCGCCACAGTTCGATGCGGTGCACCAGCACCAGCGAGGCGGCCTCGCGCTTGGCCTGCTCATCATCGTCGCAGGCCAAATTGATGCATCCAAACACATGCCCGTCCGGATCGATCTGGAACGCGCGGTAGTGCTTGATGCTCCGCATCGTCAAGGTCCTCGCCTCGGGTAGACGGGTTCGCTCAACCAGTCCGTCAGGTTCGAGGTCACCTCGTTCTGCATGGCGCGCTGAAGCAGCATGTCGCGCTCCTTGCCGGGCGGCAGGCTGCGCGCGCGCTCGCGAGCGGTTTGGGCGAATGCCGCCAATCGCTCCTGGAGCGATTGGGTCTGTTTCCTGCGGTTGCGTTTCGCGGTCATTGTACTTTCACAAAGCCCTTCAGATGGAAGGAATCGAGATGGGAGGAATTGGCCCCGGCGGGAGGTCGGCGCCGGGGCCACAGTTCATGCCGGTTGGGGCGGCCCAGCCCGGCAGTGTTGGCAGCTTCGGCCGCAACCGCAGGTTCCGGCATTTCAATAAGTTAACAGTGCGTGATTTTGCCGGTGCGAAACGAAGCGGCCGAGCAGCGACGGATGCGCGCATTCCCTTCGCGCGCGGCGCCACCTCGTCTGCGCCGGAACCGAAATGCTGATTCGCTGATTGATGAAGGACTTGAAGGAGGATCATCATGGCGAAAGCAGCATGGAAGCGGCCGGGCTCACCAATCGGCCGCAAAGGCCCGCGCAAGGCCAATCCCGCGTACAAGCGCCGGGCGCGCGAACGGTGGACACCTGCGGACGTGAGCAAGCTGAAGCAGCTCGCAAAAGGAAACACGCCCACGGGCGTCATGAGCATCAAGCTGCAGCGCCCGGTGGCGGCCATTCGCAGCAAGGCGCAACGCGAAGGCATTTCGCTCAAGCCCGTCAACCGCTCGCCTTACAACAGGCGATCCAAAGCAGCGAAGCGGCGCTGAGCGAGGCACCCATCCAGGCGCGTGCTGCGCGTTTGGTGTCGTCGGCTCCGATTCCGGCGGCACGCCGTGCCGGAGGTCCTACTCTTCCCGGTTGTCGCGAAGGGCCTTGAGCTCCGAGCGCAGCATCGCGCTTTCCATCACCACCCGGCGCACCTCGCGCGTGGCGTCATCAAGCTGATCCGCGACCGCTCTGCGCTGCGCCCGGAGGGCGCGGCTTGCTTCGATCGCGCGCTCAGCGCGGGCAAGCAGGACGTCGTTCATGGAACGACGATAGAAGATTCGGGACGAAACCGCCTTTACGTAAGTTACGTCGATTACTCAAAACCAGCCATCCGCTCAAAAACATTCGCGAGCGCTAACCTGGATCAAGTATCTCGGAACACCCGAGAAGGCGCTTAGGCCCGCCGATAGAGTTGCAAATAGCTCGGCGAGAACAGCGCCGCGTCCTTGAGCGCATCGAGATCGGTGATGGTCAGCGTGCGATCGCGCAGCACGATCAGGCCGGAGGCGCGCAGCTCCTGAACCGTGCGGTTGAGGTGGACCACCGACAGGCCGGTGGCGTCCGCAAGATCCATTTGCGTTACCGGCATCACGCAGGAATTGCCCTCGACCATGCCGACAGGACGCAGCCGCTCGATGATCTCGCAGAACAGATGGGCCACGCGTTCAAAGGCCACCCGGCGGCCGAGATTGATGGCCCATTCGCGCTGGATCGCGTTGTTGACGAGCGTCTCGCACCAGAACGCTTCCGCCAGCGCGCGGTCGCCCGCCACCAGACTTTCAAACCGCGCGCGCTTGATTTCGGTGTAGACGACCGGCGTCATCGCCGCGATGGAATGATCCATCACCGACAGCAGGAACGCGTGTGCATCGCAACTTTCGCCGGGAAAGAGAAAATTGACGATCTGGCGCCGCCCGTCCTCAAGCGTCTTGTAGCGGCAGAGCCAGCCCGACAGCACGAGGCGCACGCTGTCGACCGGATCTCCCTCCGAGATCAGATCCTCGCCCGCCCCTGCACGCTGGATTCCTTCGAGCATTGCGTATTCGAGCGAGGTGCGGGCCTCCATCGACAACGGCCTCAGCACGTTCAGCCGGCGAATGACCGGGTCCACCTGGCTGCGATCGAGCGTCGACAAGGGCATCAGTTGGCCACCGCCGGTGTATGAAACGCCCGTTTGCTGAGAGGAATGGTGATCGTGCATTCCAGTCCCCTGGGATTGAATGCCAACCTGGTCTGCCCCTTGAACTCGAACCCGAGTGTGCGCTCCAGAAGCTCGGTCCCAAATCCCTTGTGCGGCGGCGGCGCAACCGGCGGCCCACCGCGCTCCCGCCACTCGAACACCAGCTCCGCCGGGTCGGTGCCCTGCTCAAGGCGCCAGGAAATCTCGATGCGACCGGTCGGCCGGCTCAGGGCGCCGTATTTGAGCGCGTTGGTCGCCAATTCGTGAATGGCAAGGGCAAAGGTTTCCGCGGCCTTCGACTGAAAACGCACCGTGGGGCCGCTGACCCGTACCTGCTCCCCTTCCCTGGCGTTATAGGCCAGCAGTTCCTCGACCGCGAGGTATTCGAGATCAACGCCGCCCTCGGGATCGCGGGTCACCAGCGCCTGGGTTCGGGCGAATGCGTTGAGCCGGCCATCGAGATGGGAAGCAAACTCCTCGACCGTCGAACTGCTATCGGCCGTGCGACGGGCGATCGAGCGCACCACGCCCAGCGTGTTGCGGACCCGGTGCTGGAGCTCGGCCAGCAGCAGGCGCTGCCGCTCCTCGGCGCGGGTAATCGCGGTGACGTCGACGAACGTGATCACGACCCCCGCGATGAAATTGTCGATGCTGCGATAGGGCAGGATGCGCACGATGTAGCGCGTGCCGGTGTCCGGATCCCTGAGCTCGCGCTCGGCGGTGGCAAGCGTCCGCAACACGCCGCGAATGTCGTCATAGAGCTCCTCGATCGGGATGCGCGCCTTGATGTGCGCGATGGGGCGGCCCGTGTCGGTCTCGACGAGATGCAGTACCTGCGTGATCGCCGGCGTGAAGTTCATGACGCGCAAATCGTTGTCGAGGAATACGGTCGCGATCTGCGTGCTCTCCAGGAAGTTCTGAAGATCGCTGGTGGCGCGCGTCAATTCCTGGACGCGGTGAGCCAGCTCGCCGTTCACGGTGGTCAATTCTTCGTTGACCGATTGCAATTCCTCGCGTGACGTTTCGAGCTCTTCGTTCGCGGACTGAAGCTCTTCATTGAGCGACTGGTATTCCTCGTTCGACGACTTCAGCTCCTCGTTGGTGCTTTCGAGCTCTTCGATGGTTGCCTGGAGGCGCTCCCGCGTCGCCCGCAGCTCGCCTTCGATACGCTCGACATGCTCGGTCTGCACCAGCGCATTGGGCTTGCCCTCGCCGGCATCTATTGCGCGCACAGGGCCGTCCTTGAACAGGACGACGAAATTGCGGTTGCCGCTGCCGCCCTCCTGGATCGGCTCCACCATGATGTCGACGGAAATGTGCTGACCGTTGGCGCCGAGCTGTACCTGCTCGGCATGGGCCGGCTCGTTGGTCTCCGTCGCGCGGCTGAGCACCGCGCGCAGGTCCAGGCGGAGATCGCGGTGAACGAGCTGGAGCAGATCGAGCGTGGCAGCGCCTGCCGTCGGCTCGATGTAGCGGCCGGTGCGCCCGGAAAAGTGCAGGACCTGAAAATTGCTGTCGGTAATGACATAGGCGGGCGCGTAGCGCTCGGCAATCCGCTGTGCGCGGCGCTCCAGGCCGATGTCGGGGCGGAACGAGCGCAGCGGCGGCACCTCGGCGGGCGCCCTCCCGGCAGCGGTCGTGATTGGAAATTCCGGTGGCAGCCGTGTTCCGGTCTCCAGCTTCTTGAAGATGCGGGCGCGGCGGTCGATCGGCACGAAAAGTATTGGATGCCGCGTGACGTTCTCGGAATTGCCGAGAAACAGGAATCGATCCGGCAGAAGCGCGAAGTGGAATAGCGGGATCACCCGATTTTGCAATTCGGCATTGAGATAGATCAGCAGATTGCGGCAGGAGACGAGATCGAGCTTCGAGAACGGCGCGTCCTTGATCACGTTATGCTGCGAGAAGATGCACATCTCGCGCAGTTCCTTGACGACGCAATATGTATCGCCTTCCCGCACGAACCAGCGCGCCAGACGCTCGCTGGTCATGTCCGCCTCGATATTGGTGCGGTAGCGGCCGACGCGTGCGGTCGCCAGAGCCCGTCCGTCGATGTCGGTCGCGAAGATCTGAACCTGCGGTGGCGAGTCCATCTTGGCCATGTGCTCGCGCAGGAGGATAGCGATGGAATAGGCCTCCTCTCCGGTGGCGCATCCGAGCACCCAGACGCGAACCTGCTGGCGCGCGTCCTTGCCTTCGAAGAGCTTCGGGACGATCTGACTCTCGAGCACATCGAATTCGCGCTTGTCGCGGAAGAATTCGGTGACGCCGATCAAGAGGTCGTTGAACAGATGCTGCGCCTCGTCCTGGTCGTTGCGCAGGAAATCGACATAGGCGGCGATGTCGGCGATCTGGACCACCTGCATCCGTCGCTGCACGCGACGCAGGAAGGTGTTCTGCTTGTAGCCGTGAAAATCATTACCGGTCTTGCTGCGCAGGATGTCGGCGATGCGCGACAGCGAGGTCGCCGCAGCGGCCAGCACCTCGTCGAACCCCTGCTTCTCCTCCAGCCGCCGCAGGTGACGGGCATAGACCTGGATGTGCTCGGCGATCTCCTCCGGAGAGAGCACGTAGTCGGCGATCGCAGCCGGCGTGTTGGCTTCTTTCAGATGATCAGCCTCGTCGCTCGCGCCCTTCTCGGCGATGGCGAGACCACCGTGATCCTTCAGAGTCGCGGTACCCAGCGTGCCATCGCCGCCGACGCCGGACAGGATCACGCCGATCGATTGCTCGGCGCGTTCTTCCGCCAGAGACACCAGGAAGCTGTCGATCGTGGCCCGCTCGCCGGGGGCCTGCTCGGCCGGGCGGACCGCGAAGCGACCGTCATGGATCGTCGTGATCATCGCCGGCGGGCACAGATAGATCGTGCCGCCCTCGATGGTCTGGCCGTTACTGATGTCGGTGATCTTGCCGCCGGTGGCATCCTGCACGATCCGACGCAGCCGCGGCTCGTCCAGCGCCTCGTGATGTTGCAGCGCCAGCACGACGGCCTGGTCGGCGCTCACGGTCAGCTTGGACAAGAACCGCTCGACGCTATCCAGAGCTGTCGGCGCGGCGCCCACCCCGATGATCAGCGGAGACCTGGTCTGGCGCTCTCTTTCGACCGGCTGGTCGCCGATTTCATGCATAGTCTCGGTAGCCTCATTCAGTGACGGGAACCAGGGGACGCCCGCTCGCCGCAAATAGCAGGATTGATGTTACCCCAACAGGTGCAAGGCGGAAACGTCACGCAGCGTTCCATACGGCGAACATCGTTGTCGATTGCCGACCCAGGGGCCTACAATCGGGGTCCCATGATGCAGACCTCGGACGAGCTCGCGGCCCTGATCAGGCCGGCCCAGGACGCCACCGCGTTCGCCCGCCGGCTGCTCCGCGAGAACGATCGTTGCGCCGCAGCGCCGAGGGGCCACACGACTTCATGTACGGGCTAGGCGGGTACGATCTCGGGATAGAGCTCGGGCGGCCTGCTACCCCTGGATCACTCCGGACCGACTTTGCTGCCGGAGATAGCCAATCCGCTGCTCGATCAGGACGCGGTGGCGGAGCCATTCCGTCAGGGTCTGCTTCAGCACCTCGGCCAAGCGCTCCGCCTCGCCCGCATCGTGGCCACCGGCACTGAGTTCGCGGATCCGATCCTCCTGATCGCGGATGCGCTGCGAACCCTCCTCGATATCCCGATCGGCCTTGATCAGATGGCGGCGCTCGGTATCGAGCTGCTCGGTCCATTCGGCGAGGGAAATGGTCATGGCGACCTCCTCAGGCCTCCCGCTTGCGAACCGGAGGATCAAGCGACTTTAGCACCACGCGCCGGATCATGTCGGCATATTCGCGATATTCGGCAGCCCGCGCCTGGTACATCTCGGCAACCGCGGGCCGGCCGTTGCGCCGTCCGTCCGCAGCCATGCGCTGCACCAACTCAGCCCGCTCCTCGATGATGCGCAGTGCGACCCGCAGGGCTTCATCCACTTGCCCCTCCTGCTCTTTTGCGAGGATGTCGGCGGCGTAGGCGTGACCGACCTGGCAACGGAAGCGCATCGGGTGCGACTCCTTGATCTCGGATAGCACGCCCCCGCAGGCCGGACAGGTCAGTGCAACTGGATCAGCCACCGAGAGGAGCTTGTCACTGCCGATCCGTTCGCCCGCCGCGATGTCGACCTCGAGCCGGATCTCGGGCGGGATCGGCAGCGCGGCACCCGCAACTTCCCTGGCGAGATCGGACAGAACGTCCCCCATTCCGGCACCGGGGACGCAAAGATCGATGATGCTCGCCTCCAGGGCGCTCCTTGGCATTTCATCGGCGATGGCGTCCGAGGGGTCCTGAACCACCGAGATTCCGCCGCAACGCTTGATGGCGTTGAGACCGGCCGCACCGTCGGACAACAGCCCGCTGAGGAGCACACCGATGACGCGCGGGCCGTAGTTGATGGCGGCCGAGCGGAACAAGGCGTCGATGGCCGGCCGGACCATGTTCTCGCGCGGACCGCGCCCGAGGAACAGGTGATCCCCGGATAGCAGCAGATGATGGTCCGGCGCGGCCAGATAAACCTGGCCGGGCTCGATCTTCATGCCGTTTTCGGCCTGCCGCACCGGCAGCGGACCGGCGCTGCTGGCGACCGTCGAGAGGATGCCGATGCCCTGCGCCGGGATGTGCAGCACGATGAACACCGCCGCGGGCAGATCCGGCGGCAGCCGGCCGAGGATCTGCTTCAACGGTGCGGTCGCGCCGGCCGAGCCACCTATGACGATGATATCGCGGTTGCTCATGGAACCCGCTTTCGGTTGTATGGTTATACCAAGGCCAGTCACCGCCCGATGTTCCTACGGACCGGAAGGAAGCCACGGAAGCGCCATGGCGATAGCGCCCACATCGTCAGATCCGCAGTCGCCGCTCACGGGGCGGCGGATATTCATTGTCGAGGACGAATATTTTCTCGCCGATGACATTGGCAAGGCATGTCAGGCGCTCGGTGCCGAGGTCGCGGGGCCAGTCGGCGATCTCAATGAAGCACTCAGGATCCTGCAAGATGGCGGCATCCTGGATGCCGCCGTGCTTGACGTGAATCTCCACAGCGAGATGATCTTCCCTGTCGCGCGCGAACTGAAGGCCCGCAGCATACCCTTCCTGTTCACGACCGGTTACGACAAGATCAGCATCAGTCCGGAATTCCACGACGTGCCAATCCTGGAGAAACCGATCGATATGCCGGCGATGGCCCACAGGCTGGCCGCGCTGATCGCCGATCAGCACGGTTGAGCCGGACGGCGATCAGAGCAGATGCGCGAAAGCGAGCCAGGCGGTGACCGCCAGGCACAGGAGCACTGCAGCATACGGCAACGCGATCCGCAATCAGCAACCCTCCCGGCCATCAGCCCATCATCATCCAGACGATCGCCGCCATCATCACGAGGAAACCTGTGATTGCCGTTGCGACAAAGGCCTGTTCAACGCGATCCATCGGTAACACAGCCCCCTCACTCCAGCCGGACCAGTCTGAGCGCTCGGGGAGCCTTGCGCATTAGGCTATGTGAATCGGCGTGCTCCTTTGTCGGTCCGCGGGAGCGGCCGGGCCCTCAGCTTAGATTGCGACGGCGTCGTTCTACGACTTCGCCGTGCCCGGTTCCGCCATCTTGCGATGCTGCTTGGCCAGCATCTCGTTCGGCGTGACGTTGGCGATGGTGGTCTGAAGCTTGTTCTTCATTCCGGTCACGATGTCGGATTCGCCGCGCAACATGGCGTCGAAGCCGGCCTTCGCGACGTCGTAGGCACTGTCCTTCGGCTCGGTGCCGACCTTGGTGTCCATCATGTCGGCGCGGCGGAAGAACTCCGTCTCGGTGGCGCCCGGCATCAGGCAGGTGACGGTGACGCCGCTGTCGCGCAGCTCCTCGCGCAGTGCAAACGAGAATGAATCGAGGAAGGCCTTGCTGGCGTTGTAGACCGCCTGAAAACTGCCCGGCGTGAATCCGGCGATCGAGCCCGTGATCAGGATGCGCCCCGAATTGCGGCGGAGCATCTCGTTGCCGGCGCGATGGATCAGATACAGCGTGCCGGTGATGTTGGTGTCGACGAGGTGCTTGATCCTGGCAAAATCCTGATCGAGGAAGGCCTTGCCGAGGCCGACCCCGGCATTGGCCAGAAGCGCGTCGATCGGCCGGTCGCCGACCGCGGCGCAAAGCTTGTCGACGCCTTCGGTGGTGGCGAGGTCGGCCTCGACCGCCTCGACGCCGCCGCCGAGCCTGCGGAGATCGACGGCCACCCTCTCGATCTCGGGCTCGTCCGCCGCGATGACAAGGTTGAAGCCTCCTTGGGCGCAACATCTGGCGAGTTCCAGGCCGATGCCGGTGGAGGCGCCGGTGACGACGGCGAGTTGATTGGCGGCCATGAGCGTATCCTTCGCTAGTCCTTGAGATGGGATTGATGACGCTCCAATCACCGCAATGGCCGCTCGTTCCTATCGGGACGCACGCCGGTGCGGCGCAAAGATTTTGCACCGTGCGATAGCAACCATCGTTCGTTGTTCGACTTGGATGCCTCGTAGCTCGCGGGAGGACAGAGATGAAGGCGCTGGTCTGGCACGGCAAGGAAGATATTCGCTGCGACACCGTCACCGATCCTGAGATTCAGGATCCGCGCGACGCGATCATTAAAGTCACGAGCTGCGCCATCTGCGGCTCCGACCTGCACCTCTTTCACAACTACATTCCGGGCATGCTGCCCGGCGACATCATGGGCCACGAGACCATGGGCGAAGTGGTCGAGGTCGGCTCAGGCGTCGACGGCAAGCTGAAGAAGGGCGACCGCGTCGTCGTTCCCTTCACGATCATTTGCGGCGAATGCGACCAGTGCAAGCGCGGCAATTTCTCGGTCTGCGAAACCACCAATCGCAAGCGCCATCTGGCGGACAAGGCGTTCGGACACACGACGGCCGGCCTGTTCGGCTACACCCATCTGACCGGCGGCTATCCCGGCGGCCAGGCCGAATATCTGCGCGTGCCGTTCGCCGACGCCACCCACATCAAGGTGCCCGACGGCATTCCCGACGAGAAGCTGCTGTTTCTCAGCGACATCTTCCCGACCGGCTGGCAGGCCGCCGCGCAATGCGACATCGAGCCGACCGATACGGTCGCGATCTGGGGCTGCGGTCCCGTGGGACAGATGGCGATCCGCAGCGCCATCCTGCTCGGCGCCAACCAGGTGATCGCGATCGACTGCCTGCCCGAACGGCTCAGCATGGCCGAAGCCGGCGGCGCCACCACCATCAACTTCGAAACCGAAAGCGTCCTGGAGCGGCTCGAGGAGCTCACCGACGGTAGAGGCCCCGAAAAATGTATCGACTGCGTCGGGATGGAGTCGCATGTGATGGCCTCCCTGCCCGACACGCTGCTCGATCGCGCCAAGCAGATGGTCATGGTGGAGAGCGACCGGCCGCATGTGCTGCGCGAGATGATCTATGTTTGCCGCCCTGGCGGCATCATCTCGGTGCCGGGCGTGTACAGCGGATTCTCCGACATGCTTCCGATGGGCGCCTTCATGAACAAGGGCCTGCAGATGCGCACCGGCCAGACCCACGTCAACCGCTGGACCGACGACCTGCTCCATCGCATCGAGGAAGGCCAGATCGATCCGTCCTTCGTCATCACCCACACCGTCCCGCTCAGCCAAGGCCCCGAGATGTATCAGGTGTTTCGCGACAAGCGCGACTCCTGCGTCAAGGTCGTGCTGAAGCCCTGAGGAGCAAGGCCCATGTTTCATTTCTCCAACATCGTTCGCACCAAGGGCGATCCGAAAATCGTCGAGGGTGGCCCGAGCCTGAAGCGGCCCGAAGACCAGCTCGCCCGCGCACTCGGCTGGTTCAGCATCGGTCTCGGCGTCGTTGAATTCTTCGCGCCGCGGCGCGTCACGGAAACGCTGGGCATGGAAGGTAGCGAGACGCTGGTCCGTGCCTTCGGCGTGCGGGAAATCCTTGCCGGGGTCATGACCCTCTCGGTCGAGAAGAACGCCGGCCTGTGGGCCCGCGTCGGCGGCGACGGCCTCGATGCCGCCGCGCTGCTCTCGGGCATGACCGCGGACAATCCCAAAAAGGGCAATATCGCGCTGGCGCTGCTGATGGTTGGCGGCATCGCGATGCTCGACTACCGCGCCGCGCAAGACACCAAGCCGCAACGGCCGCCGCGCGATGCCCGACGCAAGCTGTATCCGAACCGCAGCGGCTTTCCCAAGGGCATCGAGAGCGCCCGAACCGCGGCCAAGCAGATCGCAGCCCACGCGGCGGCACGGACCTGAGGACGCACGACGAGGTGATGCAAGGCAATGAGCGAGGCGTCCCGTGACGAAGGTGCGTGGTGGGAATCCGCCGTCATCTACGAAATCGCACTGATCTCGTTCCAGGACTCGGACGGCGACGGCAAGGGCGACCTCGCCGGCCTGACCTCGCGCATCGACTATCTGAAATGGCTCGGCGTCGACGCGGTGTGGCTGACGCCGATCTACAAGAGTCCGTTCCGCGACCTCGGCTACGACATCTCCGACTACTGCTCCATCGACCCTGCGTTCGGCAGCCTCGAGGCGTTCGACCGCCTGCTCAAGGCCCTGCACGCCGCGGAGATCCGCGTGATCCTGGATCTCGTGCCCAACCATACTGCGAACGACCACGCATGGTTCGTCGAGAGCAGCAGCTCACGAAACAGCGCGAAAGCCGATTGGTACATCTGGGCCGACGCGGCCGAGAACGGCGGCCCGCCCAACAACTGGCTAAGCCGCTTCGGCGGCAGCGGCTGGGAATGGTGCGAGGCGCGGCGGCAGTATTACTATCACTCCTTCCTGGTCGAGCAGCCCGATCTGAACTGGCGCAACCCGCAGCTGCGCGCCGCGATCGCCGATGTCATGCGCTTCTGGCTCGATCGCGGCGTCGACGGATTTCGCGTCGATGCCAGCGCGGTGCTGATCAAGGACGCGCTGCTGCGCGACAATCCGCATAACCCGCAAGTGAAAGGCAAGCCGCCGCCGCAGCGCCAGACGCCCGTCTTTACCGACGATCGGCCGGAGACGATGGATTGCATCGAATTCATCCGCGAGATGATCGACGGTTATCCTGGGCGGATGTTGTGCGGTGAAGTCCAGGGCAAGACCGACCGCATCGGCCACTTCTACGGCAACGACCGTCCGCGCCTGCATCTGCCGCTCAATTTCGCGCTGCTGGACTCGCAATGGGACGCGCTGTCCCTGCAAGCAACGATCGATGCGTATTTCAACGCTATCCCGGATCATGCTTGGCCGGTCTGGGTGATCGGTGGCCACGACAAGCAGCGGATCGCGAGCAAGATCGGCGAGCCGCAAATGCGCGTGCTGGCGATGCTGCTGCTGACGCTGCGGGGAACGCCGTTCTTCTTCATGGGCGACGAGATCGGCCGCAAGCGCGTTCCCATTCCGGCCGACCGCGTCCGCGATCCCTTCGAGAAGCTCGTGCCGGGGTATGGCCTTTGCCGCGATCCCGAACGCGCGCCGATGCGATGGGATGACAGCAGCAATGGCGGCTTTACCACCGGCGATCCATGGCTGCCGCTGGAGCCGCCCGACGGCGCGACCAACGTGGCCACGCAGCAGCGCGATGCGCGTTCGATCCTGGCGCTGTTTCGCGCGCTCATGACGCTGCGGCGCGAGCACGCGTGCCTGCGCCACGGCGGCTACGAGCCGCTACGCTCGCAGAACGACGTTCTTGCCTACAGGCGGACGGATGGCGGCAGGGAAATTCTGGTCGCGCTCAACATCGCCGCCGAGCCGCGGAAATGGCATTGGCAAGGTCGCGGCCGCCTGCTGATGTCGACGCATCTCGACCTGCCGTCCGAGCCGTTGCCGGGCGCCACCATCCTGCTCCGCGGCAATGAAGGCGTGATCATCGAACTCGAGCCAAGATGACGGCCGAGGAACCATCCGCGGGTCAGCGCGTCTCATCAACGCTTCCGACGTCCCCCCTGCCGGAGGCTGAATAGAGGAAACCGCGGCCCCGGCGCTCATCCCCTTCAAGCGCCGGCGCCGCGGCGTGAGCCTGGAGGCAGACCATGAGCAAGACCAAGGGCCTCGGTCAGCGGATCGCTGGCAAGGCGAAACAGGCCGTCGGCGAGATCGTCGGCGATCAGGATCTCCACGAGGAAGGCAAGGAGCAAGCCGAGCGCGGCCGGGACGAACAGAGCAAGCCGAGCGAGCTCAATCCGTTGAAGAAACTCAATCAGCTGACGTGAACGCCGCCGCGCCGTCAACCATTTCCAGTTCAATTCGTCCCGGTGATGAAGCCGCCTCACGGCGACGCTCGCGCTGGATCGCCGCTGCCGAACTCGGCCTGATCAGCAGCACCTTCTCGACCATCGTCAGCCAGCTCTTCGCCGCGCGGATCGGACGCGATGCCGCCGTCGACTGGATGACGGTCGCCGCCATCCCCGCGCGCGATTGGGCGATAAGCGCAGAGCCGTCGTGGAGCGCGATCCTTGCCGGGATCGCCTTCCACCAATGGGCGGACTTCTCCTGGGCGGTGGTCTTCTTCGGCCTGCTCGGGCGCTGGACCGCCGACCTGCGGCCGCTGGCGATCCTGCTGCTCGCCCTGCCCTGGGCCGTGTTCTCGTCAAGCATGGAATGGTTCGTGCTGGTGCCGCTGTTTCCGTTCTGGCAGCCGCTGTTCACGCTGCAGCAGCCGTACTGGATCGGCCTGCTCGTCCATGGCTCCTCCGCCGTGATGTATCCCCTGTTCGCCCGGTTGCGCTGGAGACGAGGCGCGGCACCCGCGCGCGATGTTCGCTTCACCAATGCCTGGACCACCGGCGCGCTGGCTTTGATCGCACTGCTCGGAGCGACCGCGTTGTTCGGCAGCCATGGTTACGAGCCGCCATGGATGGGCCGCGACAGGGACGCGGACCAGACTTACATCCGTCATATGACCGCGCATCACGCCCAGGGCATCGACCTGGCGCGGATCGCCGCGGAGCGCGCGCAGGACCCGCATCTGAGAAAGCTGGCGATGCTGATGGTCGCAAGCCAGACCGGCGAGAACCGGATTTTCGAGACCTGGTGGCTGAGCTGGTTCGACACCGAGATGCCCGATTGCAGCTCGGACGAACGTGCCGCCATGCCGGGCTTCCTGACACAGGCCGAGATGCGACAGGTCAAGGCCGCGCCGGCGGACCAATTCGACACGCTGTTCGTCGAGACCATGAGCAAGCATCACGCCGGCGCGGTCAGGATGGCCGATCAGATGTGGCATAGCGGCGGCGATCTGCGCCTGCGTGTGATGGCCCACGCCATCCGCCACGAGCAGCAGGGCGAGATCGCACTGATGCACGACGCCAGCGGCATTGCCGCCGTCGCCACCGCCTTCCGCAACATGCTCGCGGACAACGTCAACTGAGCCAATCGTCCCTACTCCCGCCAGAACTCCGCCAATTCCTCGGCGGTCATCAGATCGACCTGGCCGTGAAAGCGGGTGCGGTACATCGTCATGAGCGCATCATGGCCGACGTCGGACGAGCTGCACAGCGCATCCTCGACGATAACGACCCGAAAGCCGAGATCGACGGCGCTCAGGACCGTCGAGAGCACGCAGACGTCCGTCTCTGCGCCCGTGATCACGACTGTGCCGACATTCTTGTCGATCAACAGACCGGCGAGGCCGGGATTGCTGAACGCCGAATAGGCCGGCTTGTCGATGACGGCAGCCGGCGGAACGAAGCGGCCCAGGGCCGGCACAAGCTCGAGACCGGATGGCGGCAGATGCTTGCGGGTCGCCTCTTGCCAGCGACGAAAATAGCGCTGCCACTGTCCGGGCCGATCCTCCGGGTTCTCGGGCGTGATAAATCGCGTGAAGATCGTTCTGGCCTGATGGCGCGAAACGATCGAGGCGATCGTCGGCAACACTCGCGCCATCCATGGCGTCTCCCAGAGACCGCCCGGAGCGAAGATGTTCTGCATGTCGATGCACAAGTGAACGGCGTCGCCGATGTCGGTCACTTCCGACGCGCTGTCTCTCATCGTCCTTCACCGTCTAACCATAGCCACGCGCCGCAGCCGGCATTTGCGCAGCGACCTCACCGACTGCAAATGCGATCCCGACGATCATCGTTCCCCATCACGCGCGATCCAGCCGCAGCGCCGAATCGAACAATGCCGGCGCCATGGAATGAGGACGATCATCGCTTTATCGGAACGGTGCTCGGGACCCCGGCTCACGTCGGCAGCGCCATTCGGGCCCTGCGCAGCAACTGCGCAGCCACGCCCCCGGAGGGCATCAATAACCAAGGAATATCAATACCGAGGTGGCCAAATGGTGCGCTCGGAGGGACTCGAACCCCCACGATTTTACTCACTGCCACCTCAAGGCAGCGCGTCTACCAATTCCGCCACGAGCGCTTTTGGGGATGCCGGCCTGAGGCTTGAAGGCCAACCGGATCAACGGCGCCGATCTAACAAATCCGTCAGAGGGGTACAAGCCTCCAAAGGCCCTGAATTCCACAAGCTTGGCAGGAAAGTTCCGGCTCCTCGCGCCGGGATCGGCCTTTTCCGCCTGCCCGGGCCGCTACCGTATGCCCAGGCCGCTACCGCGTGCCCGGGATACGTGGCAGCATCTGCTTGACCTCGACCGCGATCCGGTTGCGGTCGACCAGCACGACGCCGGAGGCGACCGGCAAATTATTGGCCAGAACCTTGACCTCGTCGGCCTCGGTTGCGTCCAGCTCGATGATGGCGCCGCGGGAAAGACGTAATACCTGATGGATCGGCATGGTGGTCGTCCCGAGGACGACCATGAGATCCACGGTGACTTTGTCGAGAGTAGGCACTGCAGCACCACCGCAACTTGGGACTAGGACTAGGGACTTGATATTTGCACCTGGGATCATCACCCGGTTATGGTTAGCCAATGGTTAATTCACCCCAAAACCCCCGCCAAAACCAGCGTCAAGAGCTCGATTTGACGGCGTTTTCCGCCTCCTCCGGCGAGCCCGTGGAGTGGCGGATTTCGGACGCGCCCGTGCCCTATCCGGAGGCCGTGGCCGAAATGGAGGCGCGCGTCGCGGCGATCGCAGCGGGTGAAGCTCCGGAGCTGGTCTGGCTGCTGGAACATCCCCCACTCTACACCTCCGGCACCTCCGGCAAGGAATCCGACCTGCTCGATGCCCGATTCCCGATCTTTGCCACCGGGCGCGGCGGCCAGCTCACCTACCACGGGCCCGGCCAGCGCGTGGCCTATGTCATGCTCGACCTGAAGCGCCGGCGGCCGGACGTCCGGGCCTATGTCGCGAGCCTGGAGGAGCTGATTGTGCGGACGCTCGCCGCCTTCAACATCCGTGGCGAGCGGCGCGAGGACCGGGTCGGCGTCTGGGTGAAGCGGCCCGACAAGGGACCCGAGCACGAGGACAAGATCGCGGCGATCGGCGTCCGACTGAAGCGCTGGGTCTCGTTTCACGGCATCGCCATCAATGTCGAGCCGGAGCTGTCGCATTTCGCCGGCATCGTGCCCTGCGGCGTCGCCGATCCCCGCTACGGCGTCACCTCGCTGGTCGATCTCGGCCAGCTCGTGACGATGTCCGATGTCGACGTCGCGCTCCGGCAGGCCTTCGAGGAGCTGTTCGGGCCGACCCGGGCGCTGATCCCGGAAGCCGTCTAACGCTTTCTGTAGAGCGCCCCGCCTCTATCGTTTTCCGCCAATGCGGAATCGGCTAGGCTCGATTCCGGTGTCGCCCACGCCTCCCCCCTCCGCCGGGAAAGCAGATGTCATGCCGGGCGATTTGATCTTCGGACCGACTGTTCGAGCGCCAGGCATAAGGAGGGGTTGCGTTTCAGCTCGCAATGGGAGGTTTTTGCGATGAGACTGTCTGCACCCATCTATCATCTGAAGCGAAGAGCGAAGCGTCTGTCCCGCGAGGAAGGCATCCCGCTGCACGATGCGCTCGATCGCATCGCCGCGACGGAAGGCTTTTCCGCCTGGAGCATGCTCGCGGCGAAAGCGGCCGCAGCGAGCCCGGCCAACAGGTTTTTCCCGCAATTCCAACCGGGTGACCTCGTGCTGGTCGGGGCGCGCCCCGGCCAGGGCAAGACCTTGATGAGCCTCGAGCTTGCGGTGGAGGCGATGCGGTCGGGCCACCGCGCTGCGTTCTTCTCGCTCGAATACACCGAGAAAGACGTTCTGGATCGCCTTCGGAGGGTCGGCGTAGACCCGGCGCAATTCGAAAAGCTCCTCGAGGTCGATTGCTCCGACGCCATCAGTGCCGATTACGTCGTCAAGCAGATGGCCGCAGCACCGCGCGGCACGGTCGTGGTGATCGACTATCTGCAACTGCTCGACCAGCGGCGTGAAAATCCCGACCTCACCGTTCAGGTGCGCGCGTTGAAATCATTCGCGCGCGACAAGGGATTGATCGTCGTCTTCATCTCGCAGATCGACCGCTCCTATGATCCCTCGCTCAAACCCTGCCCTGACCTGGACGATGTCAGGCTGCCGAACCCGCTTGATTTGAAGCTGTTCGACAAGACCTGTTTCCTGAACAAGGACGAAGTTCAGTTTCGCATAGCGAGCTGACGATCAGGAGGCCCAACCGGTTCAGGCCGCGGGTGAGATCGTTCACCCGCGGCCTCCCTCCTCACGCCTTCTCGGGGGAAACCTCGAGCTTGCCGGCGATGTAGCGCCGCTCCTGGGTCAGGCCGCCAAAGCCGTAGGCGTCGCCCTTGACCTCGTCGACATGCAGATAGGTCTCGTGATGCAGCGGACCCAGGATCCCGGCCATGCGCTGGAACATCGCGGCGAGATAGGCGGCCTTCTCGTCCTTGGTATTGGTGCCTTCGCTGACGTGGATGTCGATCCAGTAGCTCGCGAGCTTCTGCTCTGCGAGCGACTTGCCGCCGGCGAACCAGTCGCCCGCCTCGACCGGTTTCACGATGATGGCGGTGACCTCAGGGTCCTTGTGCAGGATTTTTGCGGTGAGTTCGGACACGGCGCTCGCGATGTCGGCCTTCAGCGAAGGCGACTGGCGGGAGGTGGTGTAGGACACGGTGATCAGCGGCATGGTCGTTCTCCTCGGATGTCGCGCAGGTGTTGCGCGGCGTTGATGAGAAGCTAGACCGACCCTCGACATTTTGGTATCTTATCTCTGTTGATACCAGTGATAAGATATCATAATGACAGCAACGCTCGACATCGCCACTGTCCAGGCCTTCCTGCTGGTCGCCGACCTCCAGAGTTTTACGCGCACCGCCGAGGTCCTTGGCACGACCCAGGCGGCCGTCAGCCTCAAGCTGCAACGGCTGGAAACGCTGCTCGGCAGGCGCCTCGTCGAGCGCTCGCCGCGCGCGGTCCGGCTCACGGCAGACGGCGCGACGTTCCTCGATCGCGCCCGCGCGCTGATCGCGGCACATGACCGCGCGCTGTCGGGCGAGGCCTCGCTCGCGCAGTCGCTCTCGCTCGGCATCTCCGACCATGCCGCGGGGCCGGAGCTGGTACCGCTGCTCGAACGCCTGCATGCGATGTCGTCGAACCTCACCCTCGCCGTCACCATCGGCTTCTCACGCGAGATGCAGGAGGCCTATGATTCCGGCCAACTGGATGCGGTGATCGTGCGCCAGGAAGGCAGCCGCCGCGGCGGCGAGAGGCTGGCCGAGGACGAATTCGGCTGGTTCGCGTCAAGACGCTTCACCGTGCCAAAGGGGCAGCCTTTGCCGCTCGCAACCCTCGCTCCGCCCTGCGGCGTCCGCGCCATCGCCGTGCGCGCGCTCGACAAGGCCGGCCTCACATGGCGTGAGCGTTTTGTCGGCGGTGGCGTCACCGCCGTGGTCGCGGCCGCACTTGCCGGACTTGCCATCGCACCGCTGGCGCGACGGATCGCACCTCCTGGGCTGGTCGACATCGGGCCAGTCCAGAAGCTGCCAAAACTCGGCAGCTCCAAGGTGATGCTGCATTCGAAGGTCAGCGATCCCGCAAAGCTTGCGGCGCTGCGCGCGGTGGCGGCGACGTTCCGGAGCGCGGCGGCGGTCTGACGCCAGACCGGTTTACAAGATCGCCTAACGCTGCGAGCGTCCGCTAGCTTGCGCCCTGCATACGGGCCCGCAATATTGCCTAAAAAGGTTCCAAATCTTCGGAACAATCCGCCACCTACCGCGTTTGCCCCGGTTAAGGCAGGGTCCGGGAATGATCGAGAAGTCTAGTCAGCAGAGGGATTTGTTCGAAAGCGAACGCAGTTTCCGCCTGTTGGTTGAAGGGGTCGCGGACTACGCCCTGTACATGCTGGATCCCACCGGGAGAATCACCAGCTGGAACATCGGCGGCGAGCGCATCAAGGGCTATTCGCCCGGGGAGATCCTCGGCCAGCACTTTTCCCGTTTCTACACCGAGACCGACCGCGCCAACGGCAAGCCCGCCCGTGCGCTCGGGATCGCACGGGAAAAGGGCCGCTACGAGGAGGAAGGCTGGCGCGTCCGCAAGGACGGCACCTTCTTCTGGGCCAGCGTCGTGATCGATCCGATCTACGAGGCCGGCGAGCTGGTCGGCTTCGCGAAGATCACGCGCGACATCACCGAGCGCCGCAATACCCAGCTCAAGCTCGAGGCGATGCAGAAGCAGCTCGCCGAATCCCAGAAATTCGATGCGCTCGGCCAGCTCACCGGCGGGGTCGCCCACGACTTCAACAACCTCCTGATGATCATCAGCGGCAGCCTCCACATGCTGAAACGAGGGGCCAACGACGACGCCAAGCTTCAGCGCGCGATCTCGGCGATCGAGACCGCTACCAAGCGCGGCGCGGCGCTGACCAACCAGCTCCTTACGTTCGCGCGGCGGCAGAGCGTCAATCCGCAGGCGATCGACTTCGCCGACCGCATCGCGGCGATCCGCGAGGTGCTCGATGCCGGCGTCGGCAGCTCCGTGCGCCTGGCCTTCGACGTCAGCGACGACGTCTGGCCGATCAGGACCGACGTTTCCGAGCTCGAGACCGCGCTGCTCAACCTCGTCATCAATGCCCGCGACGCGATGCCCGACGGAGGCACGGTGACGATCGCAGCGCGCAATCTCGTGCTCGACGAGGATCCCCTCGTGGGCGAATTCATCGCGATCGACGTCAGCGATACCGGCCTCGGTATTCCCTCCGACGTTCTCGACAAGATCTTCGAGCCGTTCTTCACGACCAAGCCGATCGGAAAGGGCACCGGCCTCGGTCTCTCCCAGGTGCACGGCTTCGCCCATCAGGCCGGCGGCACGATCCGGGTCGCGAGCGCGCTCGGCAAGGGCACGACCTTCACCATCCTCCTACCGCGCGGAGAAGACGAGCCATCGCGCGAGGCGGCGGGAGAACCGGCGTTCCAGGGCAGCGGCACGGTGCTGCTGGTCGAGGACAATCCGGACGTCGCCGCCGTCAGCATCGGTCTTCTGGAGCAGCTCGGTTATCAGGTGCGTCGCGTCGCGGACGCCGAAGCCGCCTTGAGCGAGATCGAGAAGAACGGCGTCGACTTCGTGTTCTCGGATATCGTCATGCCCGGCAAGATGGACGGGCTCAGCCTCGCCCATCACCTCCGCCAGATCCGCCCCGGCCTGCCGATCCTGCTCGCCACCGGCTACAGCGAAGTCGCCGCAGGCGTGCGCGGCGATTTCCCGATCCTGCGCAAGCCCTACGAGATCCACGAATTGAGCGAGGCAATCGCCAAGCTGCCGCGGTGATTCTTTAGCTACACCGTCGGCAACACCGAAAACGCCTCGCCTGCCCGGCGCAAGTTCAGCTCATCGGCGTCGGCCGTCTCGCTGGTGACGCTGTCGACGCGCGAGGACGGCGGGCCGTGGCGGCACAGCGCCACCATGTCGGCGACGTGCTTCGGCGGCCCTGCGAACAGCGCTTCGACGCTGCCGTCGCGGCGGTTGCGGACCCAGCCTTCGAGACCGCACGTCGTCGCCTGGTACTCGAGCCAGGCCCGGTAGCCGACGCCCTGCACGCGGCCGCGGATCATGACCTGGAGGATCGCCCGGCTCATTGTTGCAGTCCGAGGACGTCGGCGCTCCGCGCCTTGACGTCGGCCTCCCGCGTGATGCGGCTGGTCAAGTCCGATGACGGGAGGCCTTTGAGATTCTTCGGCGCAGTGCCGTCGCGCAGCGCCTTCTGTGTCTCGTAGACGGCCTGTGTTGCGGCCGCGATCGGCGCGTGGCCCTGAAGCGCGATGCGCACGCGCTGGCCAGCGAGGTATTCGAGCACGTTCAACTCCTCCGGCGCGCCGCCGAGCACGATCGGCAGATGCGTGGCGGATGCGACCGCCTCGAGCTCGGCGCGCGACTTGATGCCGGTGAAGAACAGCGCGTCGACGCCGGCGGCTTCATAGGCCCTGGCGCGGCGGATCGCATCCTCGATAGAGGTGATCGAGGCCGCACCGGTGCGCCCCATGATGAAGAGCGAGGGATCGCCGCGGCCGTCCAGTGCCGCCTTCATCTTGCCGACGCCCTCCTCCAGCGAGATCAGCTGCGTCTTCGCTTCGCCGAAGCCAGCCGGCAGCAGCGTGTCCTCGATGGTGAGGCCGGCGGCGCCCGCCATCTCCAGCTCCTGCACCGTGCGGCGCACGTTGAGCGCGTTGCCATAGCCGTGATCGGCATCAACCAGCACCGGCAGTGCTGCCGCACGCGACATCCGTCGCATCTGCTCGGCGAGCTCGGTGAGCGTGATCAGCGTGATGTCGGGGTCGCCGAGTACCGCGAGCGAAGCCACCGAGCCGCCGAACATGCCGAGCGGGAAACCGAGATCCTCGGCGATGCGGATCGAGATGGCGTCGTAGACCGAGCCGGGATGGACGCAAGTCGCGCCCGACAGGATCGATCGCAATTTTTCGCGGCGGGAACGAAAGGCCATGGTGATGTCTCGGTTAGTGCGAATTGCGTCCCCGCCGTCGTCCTGGCGAAAGCCAGGACCCATTACCACAATTGGATATGGTGGCAGAAAATGACGGCCACCATCGCCATCAACAACTACTCCCTGGGGCAATGGGTCCTGGCTTTCGCCAGGACGACATTGGGCCCCTATGCAAATTCCAAAATCAGCGCATCCACCGCGAGCGTCGAACCGGCGCTGGCGTGGATCTTCTTCACCGTGCCGTCCTGCTCGGCGCGCAGCACGTTCTGCATCTTCATGGCTTCGACCACCGCGAGCGTCTCGCCGGCCTTGACCTCCTGCCCCTCGGTCACCGCGATCGAGACCACGAGACCGGGCATCGGACAAAGCAGCTTCTTGCCGGTGTCGGCAGCCGTGGTCACCGGCATCAGCCGCGCCGAGGCAGCTTCCGCTTCGGTCCAGACATAGACCGGCACCTCGACGCCCTGATGCGCGAGGCGGATGCCGTTTGCGATCGGGCGCACCTGCACCGCCACGAGGTGCCCGTCGATGGTGCCCTGCCAGACCGGATCGCCCGGCTTCCACGGCGATTGCAACAGATGCGCATTGCCGGCCTTGCCGTCGGCATCGACGAAACGCACCGCGACCGCCTCGCCCTCGCGCGCGATCTCCAGCAGGATCTCCTGGCGCTCGAGCCAGACCGCACGGCGCCGCTCGCGCTGCACGATGCGGCCGCCCATCTGACCGGAAATCTGCCGCTTGCGCTCGCCGAGCACGTGATCGATGGCGGCACCGACCGCGGCAAGCCGCCGTGCGACCTCGCCCTCCGGCACGCGGACGGCAAAGCCCCTGGGGAATTCCTCGGCGATGAAGCCGGTGGAGAGCCGGCCTTCGCGCCAGCGCGGATGATGCATCAGCGCCGACAGGAACGGGATGTTGTGACGGATACCGTCCACGTAGAACGAGTCCAGCGCGGTGGCCTGCGCCTCGATCGCGGCCGCGCGTGACGGCGCGTGGGTGACGAGCTTGGCGATCATCGGATCGTAATGGATCGAGATCTCGCCGCCCTCCTGCACGCCGGTATCGTTGCGCACGGTGATGCCGTCCTGGCTCGCTTCCGCCGGCGGACGGTATTTCACCAGGCGACCGATCGAGGGCAGGAAGTTGCGGAACGGGTCCTCCGCGTAGAGGCGCGACTCCACGGCCCAGCCGGTCAGCGTGACGTCCTTCTGCGCAATGGCGAGCTTCTCGCCGGCGGCAACGCGGAGCATCTGCTCGACGAGGTCGACGCCGGTGACGAGCTCGGTGACGGGATGCTCGACCTGGAGGCGCGTGTTCATCTCCAGGAAGTAGAAGCTCTTGTCCTGCCCCGCGACGAATTCGACGGTGCCGGCGGAGTCGTAATTCACGGCCTTGGCGAGTGCGACCGCCTGCTCGCCCATCTTGCGGCGGGTGGCTTCGTCGAGCAGCGGCGACGGTGCTTCCTCGATGACCTTCTGGTTGCGGCGCTGGATCGAGCATTCGCGCTCGCCGAGATAGATCACGTTGCCGTGCTTGTCGCCCAGCAGCTGGATCTCGATGTGGCGGGGATCGACGATGAACTTCTCGATGAAGACCCGATCGTCGCCGAACGAGGCCTTGGCTTCGGCCTTGGCGAGGTTAAAACCCTCGGCGACCTCGGAGGTCGAATGCGCGATGCGCATGCCCTTGCCGCCGCCGCCGGCGGAGGCCTTGATCATCACGGGATAGCCGATCTCGTCGGCGATCCTGACCGCGTGCGTGGCGTCCTCGATGACGCCGAGATAGCCGGGCACGGTCGAGACTTTTGCCTTCGCGGCAGCCCTTTTGGATTCGATCTTGTCGCCCATCGCCGCGATCGCGCCCGGGTTGGGGCCGATGAAGACGATGCCGGCCGCCTCCAGCGCGCGCGGAAACGCCTCGCGCTCGGACAGGAAGCCGTAACCGGGATGCACGGCCTCGGCGCCGGTCTTGCGGCAGGCCTCCACGATCTTCTCGATCACCAGATAACTCTCGGCCGCAGCCGGCGGGCCGATCAGCACGGCCTCGTCGGCCATCTCGACATGGAGAGCGTCGCGGTCGGCCTCGGAATAGACCGCGACCGTCTGAACTCCCATGCGGCGAGCGGTCTTGATGACCCGGCAGGCGATTTCGCCGCGATTGGCGATCAGAATGCGTTTGAACATGCTTTTCTTGAGTCTCGACCTTGGGCGGGACCCTTCCCTGGCCGTTGGAGCCTATGGGAGGGGCCGTGTGGCTCCCGTGGTACATCAAAATAGGCCGGAGGCAACGGTCAAAATCCGGCCCCTCTGGCGTACCAGCGCAAGACCGAAGCAAGACCGAAACGGGCCTGGCAGGCCCCGGACGGCCTACGGCTTCCCGGCCTTGGCGGCGTCCCGGACCAGGCCGTGAATGAAGCCGAGCTTGTCGACCACGACCGGCGAGAGGATGAACGGATAGAGGTCGCGCATGCCCATGGCGCGGTTGACGCTGTTCATGGCGAAGGTGAAAGGCAGCCATGCGTTGACGATGGCCTCGACGTCCCTCGCATCGTAAGGGTTGAAGCGGATACGCGTCGTCAACTCCCCGTCGCGGTCCACCTTGGGCCGCACCTCCATGCCGAACTCGCTAGCCATCTCCAGGGTGTCGACGATGTGAAGATAGTGCGCCCAGGTCTCGGCGAAATCTTCCCAGGGATGCGTGGTCGCGTAGGCTGAAACGTAGTTCTGCTGCCAGTCAGCCGGGGCGCCTTCGGCATAGTGGCGCTGCAAGGCCTGGCCGTAATCGGCGGAATCGTCGCCGAACACGGCGCGGCATTCGTCCAGCTTGCCGCCGTCGCGCACCAGTACATCCCAGAAATAGTGCCCGACCTCGTGGCGGAAATGCCCGAGCAGCGTCCGGTAGGGCTCGCCCATCTCCAGCCTGCGCCGCTCGCGCTCGATGTCGTCCGCCTCGGTCAGCGCGATCGTGATCAGGCCGTTGTCGTGGCCGGTCAGGACCTTCTGCCCGCTCTGCGGATCGTCGGCGAGGAAATTGAAGATCAGGCCATGTTCGGGATTGTCCTGCCGGGTCTGGAGCGGCAGCTTCCAGCGGATCAGGGAATAGAACAGCCGGTGCTTCGCCATCTCCAGCTCGCGCCAGCCGGCGAGTTGCGCCGGATCCGACAGATCCGGCACGACGCCGTTATGGCGGCAGGCGCGGCAATAGCCGGTGGTATCGCCCGCATCCGTCAGCCAGTTGCATGCATCATGCTCGGCATTGCTGCAGAGCATGCGACTTTCGCCCTTGGTAGCCAGCGTCCGCCAGGCCCCACCTTGACTCTCTCCGTCGGGCTCGATCGCCGACATCGTCTCCTTCTCCGGCAGGAACGCGACCCGATGGCCGCAGCGTTCGCAGGCGCGGTTCTCGAAATAGAGCACGTTGCCGCAGGCCTGGCAGACAAAAAGCTTCAAGATTTAGCCTCTTCGGAAAGGGAGCTTTTGGGAATGAAAGTTGTAGCGCCCCGGAGATACGCGCCCGGAAGGCTCATCGTTCCAAGGTTCGGAACAAATAGCCAGACCCGGCGTTCGTTCATGCCCACCACACTGCATTCGGCGACGTCTTTCTTTCCATATTTCCTTTGAGCAATGGCCATCACGCTTCGTCTGTGTGAATATCGGTCGGCCATGTGCGCTCCTGCATCACAACGGCCACCGCCTTGAACGATCCTTTGCCCGAGACCTTCGCCGCCGAAAGGCTGCGCCAGCACCTGGAAGACGTCGCACGCGAGCGCGACAACGCCTATCGCGCGCTCCAGGAGCGCGAAGCCGAGCTTGCGCGCATCCAGCGCATCGGCAAGGTCGGCGGTCTCGAAGTCGACTTCCGCGAAGGCTTCAAGAACCGCCGTTCGCCGGAATATCTGATGCTCCACGGCCTGCCGCCGGAAGCCGCCGACGAGTCGCACGAGGACTGGGTCAATCGCATTCATCCCGACGAGCGCGACGCTGCGGTGAAGCACTTCATCGACGCACTGTCCGGCACCAGCGAGGACTACACCGCCGAATACCGCATCATCCGCCCTAACGACGGCGAGACCCGCTGGATCCGCGTCGTCGCCAAGATCGAGCGCGACACGGATGGCCGTGCCCTCCGCCTCGTCGGCGCCCATATCGACGTCACCGACCAGATGCTGGTGCGCGAGACCCTGCGCGAGAGCGAGGAGCGCTTCCGGCTGATCGCCAACAGCGCGCCGGTGCCGATCTGGGTCACGAAACTCGACCGCACACGGTCCTTTGCCAACCAGGCCTATGTCGATTTCGTCGGCCTGCCCTACGACCAGGCCATTGCCTTCGACTGGCGCAAGGTGCTGCATCCGGACGACCTGCCGCACGTGCTGCAGCAATCCGTTCAGGGCGAAGCATCGCTCAAACCGTTCGTGCTGGAAGCCCGCTACAAGAACGCCGCCGGCGAATGGCGCTGGCTGCGTTCGGAATCACAGCCGCGCTGGGACCCGACCGGCCGGCATATCGGCTTCATCGGCGTTGCCCATGACATCACGGTGGCCAAGCAGGCCGAGATCGAGCTCCGGCAGCTCAATGAGACGCTGGAAGAACGCATCGTCGAGCGCACCGCCGAGCTCGAATCCAACGAGGCGCGGCTGCGCGCGATCCTGGAGACCAGCAACCAGTATCAGGGCCTCGTCAATCTCAGGGGCGAGTTGCTTTACGCCAACAAGAACGCACTCGACGGCATCAAGGCGAGCCCCGCGGACGTGATCGGAAAGCCGCTGTGGCAGACGCCCTGGTTCAGCGCGACGGAGGGCATGAGCGCGCTGGTGCGCGAGGCCTTCGACACCGTGCTCAAGGGCGAAGCCGTGCGGCTGGAGATGCGCCTGCGCCTTCCCATCGGCGAGCGCGATTTCGAGTTCGGCATGCGCCCGGTGCTCGACCGCCACGGCAACATCACCGGCGCGGTGCCCGAGGCTGTCGACATCACCGAACGCCGCCGCGGCGAGGAAGCGTTGCGGCAATCGCAGAAGATGGAGGCGATCGGCCAGCTCACCGGCGGCGTCGCGCACGACTTCAACAATCTGCTCACCATCATCCGCTCGGCCACCGATTTCCTGCGCCGCCGCGAGCTGCCGGAGGAGCGCCGCCGCCGTTATGTCGATGCCATCTCCGACACCGTCGAGCGTGCCTCCAAGCTGACCGCCCAGCTGCTGGCCTTCGCGCGCCGGCAGCCGCTGAAACCGCAGATCTTCAACGTCGCCAGCCAGGTTGAAGGCGTCGCGCAACTGGTGCGGCCGCTGGTCGGTGGCCGCATCGACATCGCGGTGGAGGTTCACGATGGCGACTGCTTCACGGTCGCCGATATCGCGCAGTTCGAGACCGCGCTGATCAACCTCGCGATCAACGCACGCGACGCCATGGACGGCGAAGGCCGCCTTACGATAGCGGTCCGGAAAGTTCAGGGCATCCCCAACCTGCGAGCGCAATCGGCGCGCGGCGGCGACTATGTCGCGATCTCGGTCGCCGACACCGGCAGCGGCATCGCGCCGGAAAACATCGAGGCCATCTTCGAGCCGTTCTTCACCACCAAGGAGGTCGGCAAGGGCACCGGCCTCGGCCTGAGCCAGGCCTTCGGCTTCGCAAAGCAGTCCGAGGGCGACATCGCCGTGACGAGCACGCTTGGTGAAGGCGCGACCTTCACCATCTATCTGCCGCAGGCGCAAAGCCCCGCCACGGAACAGGAAGCGGCGGCGCTGACCTATGAGGCCGCGGCCACCGGGCGCGGCTATCGCGTGCTCGTGGTGGAAGACGACGACGAGGTCGGCCGGTTCTCCACGGAGTTGCTGGAAGACCTCGGCTATGTCGTCCGCCGTGCCGCCAACGCCAATGCGGCGCTCGCCATCCTCGGCGAGAACGAGTTCGCCGTCGACCTCGTCTTCTCCGACGTCATCATGCCCGGCATGAACGGCGTCGAGCTCGCCGGCATCATCCGCGAACGCTATCCGGGCCTGCCCGTCGTGCTCACCTCTGGTTACAGCAACGTTCTCGCCGAGAACGCCGATCGCGGTTTCGAGCTGATCCAGAAGCCGTATTCGGTCGAAGCGCTGTCGCGCATCTTGCGCAAGGCGATCACGGCAAAGCCGTCGATGGCGCGGTGAGAGTGAACATCGCGAGACGCCTCCACAGATTCCGTCATTGCGAGGAGCCCTTGCGACGAAGCAATCCAGAACTCGCTCCGCGGAGACAGTCTGGATCGCTTCGCTCCGCTCGCAATGACGACGCTATCGCGCCGCCCCAACCCAACAGGCTTTGAACAAAATCATAGACCGAAACTCGGCACCGAGACGCGGCAGATCGCAGACGGCGGTCCGCGCCCGCGGGGGAAGACAGCGGCGGCGGCTTCCGCTATCGCTGCCGAATGAACCGACACATCCTAGGGATCGAACGTGCCGTCTGACGCCATCCTGGCCTGGAGCATCATCGTCGCCGCGACCGCAGGCGTCATTATCCGGCCCTTTCGCCTGCCGGAGGCGATCTGGGCCGTCATCGGCGCCAGTGCGCTCCTGCTGCTCGGCCTGCTGCCGTGGCGGGATGCGCTCACCGGCATCGAGAAAGGCGTGGATGTCTATCTCTTCCTGATCGGCATGATGCTGATCGCCGAACTGGCGCGGCTCGAAGGCCTCTTCGACTACCTCGCAGCGCTCGCCGTGGAATATGCCGGCGGCTCGCCGCAGCGGCTGTTCCTGCTGATCTACATCGTCGGCACGCTCGTCACCGTCCTGCTCTCGAACGACGCCACCGCGATCGTGCTGACGCCCGCCGTCTATGCCGCGACGCGCGCGGCCGGCGCCAAGCCGCTGCCGTATCTGTTCGTCTGCGCCTTCATCGCCAACGCCGCGAGCTTCGTGCTGCCGATCTCCAATCCGGCCAATCTGGTCGTGTTCGGGGCCCACATGCCTGCGCTCACCGAATGGCTGCGCCTGTTCGCCCTGCCCTCGGCGGCCTCGATCCTTCTGACCTATGTCGTGCTGCGCCTGACCCAGCACCGCGCCCTGAAGGAAGAGACGATCGCAAGCAGCGTGCCGCATCCAAAGCTCGGCCGCGGCGGCAAGCTGACGGCCATCGGCATCGTGGCGATCGGCATCGTGCTGGTCACGGCCTCCGCGTTGGACAAGGAGTTGGGCCTGCCGACCTTCGTTTGCGGCGTGGTGACAGCCGCAATCGTGCTGCTGCTCAACCGGCAATCGCCGCTCCCCGTGCTGCGCGGCGTCTCCTGGAGCGTGCTGCCGCTGGTCGGCGGCCTGTTCGTGATGGTGGAAGCGCTGATCAAGACGGGCGTGATCGGGCAGCTCAGCGCGCTGCTGCATGAAGCCGTCGGGCAATCCGTGACGAAGGCGGCGTGGAGCGTCGGCATCGCCACCGCGGTCGCCGACAACATCGCGAACAATCTTCCCGTCGGCCTCGTTGCCGGCTCGGTTGCCGCCAGCGATCACTTGCCCGCGCCGGTCGTGAGCGCCATCCTGATCGGCGTCGATCTCGGGCCCAATCTGTCGGTAACCGGTTCGCTCGCCACCATCCTGTGGCTGGTGGCGCTGCGGCGGGAGAAGATCGAAGTCGGCGCCTGGCCGTTCCTGAAGCTCGGACTGCTGGTGACGCCGCCCGCCTTGATCGCGGCGCTGGCAGCCGCGATCCGGTAATCGCGCGCAATTTGCGGCGCATCAATGTCGCCGCTGACGTTGGGCCTATACTGCACCTCGTCGCGCGGCCTGATACCGCGCGGCAAGGAAGGTTCATCATGCAGATCCAGTCGAAGGCATTGCCGCAGAGCTTCTCCCTGCGCCGCACGTTTCAAGGCTTCACCACAGCGGACCAAGGCCGGGGCGAAACATCCCACCCGCTATTGGTCTTTTCGGTCGTGGTGCTGCTGACCCTGTTCGCCATCGTGGAGATCGACCTGCACAGCGCACAGCTTCAGGCCATCGGCCTGCTCAGCCATGGCGCCGGGATCGATTCCATCTTCCTGAGCCCGTAGCCGTTCGCGCCGGCGCGTCCACGGGAAAAGCCCGATCGCGGCCACCACGGCCGCGACCGGGTCACGCATCGTCAATCGTTCTCGTAGCCGTAGACTTCCGGCAGGATAAAGATTGCGGCGAGCAATCCGATCAGCGGGAAGATCGCGACCATCAGCGTGGCATTCGCCTGCCCAATCGCGGCGAACACCGTCGGGAACAGGAAGATTGCCAGGAACGACGGCAGCTTCACGAACATGTAAGCGAAGCCGCTGGCGGTGCCGCGATATTTCGGCTTGGCGACCATGGTCGGGATCGTCATGCAGTTCGACGCATCCCAATAATGGCCCCACAGCATCGCGGCGGCCGCGAACGGCAGCAGGATCTTGTTGTCGGTGTAGAGCGCGAAAGCCGCGACCAGCAGCGAGACCAGCACGATCGAGAAGCCCGCGATCGAGATGCCGCGGTGACCGATCTTGGGCGTCAGCAGCGGACCGACCCAGCCCGACACGGCGGCGAAGGAGAATAGCGCCATCGTCACCAGATTGATGCCGAGCACGCTCGACACGCCGACCATCACAAAGAGCACCGGCAGGTAGAACGCGAAGGTCGAGAACTCGCTGGCCTGTGCGAAGCAGGCGATCCAGCCATAAATCGTGGCGCGCCAGCGGATCGGATCCTTCTTGAGGTCGGCGAGGAACGCACGGGTGGAGACCTTTGGCATCTCCACGTCATGGTCCGGCAGCATGGCGAGATCATCGTTGAACATCTCGCGCGCGACCTGCTTGGCCTCGCGGTAGCGTCCCTTCTGCACCAGCCACACAGCCGTCTCAGGCACGTCGTGCCGCATGATCAGGATGATCAGCGCCGGCAACGCGCCAAGGCCGAGCGTCACCCGCCACAGCGTCTCGTGGTGAATGTCGAACAGCAGGAAGATCACGATGACGCCGATCGTCAGGACCTCGCCGACCGCGAACATGAACTGCCAGCGGTTACCCATGACCTCGCGCTCACCCTTGGCCATGGATTCCATGATGTAGGTGTAGCCGGTCGAGATGTCCGAACCGAGCGGTATGCCGAGCAGGAAGCGGATCACGACGAGCCAGCCGACGCTGGGCACGAAGGCCTGCGCCAGCGCCAGCACGATGAACATCACCATCGTCACCAGGAACATGACGCGGCGGCCGATCTTGTCGGAAAGCCAGCCGCCGAGCAGTGCGCCGATCATGGCGCCGCCTTGCGTACCTGCCGCGGCCAGGCCCAGCATCAGCGGATCGGGATTGTACTGCTCCTTGATGAAGATCAGCACGAAGGCGATCGAATAGAGATCCCAGGCTTCGACCAGGATCGAGGCCATCATCAGCCAGCCGACCTTGTTGCCCTTGGGGCTGTAGTTCGTGATGAGGTAGCGGACCGCGGCTTCGCTCGCGGTCGGTTGTGGCATCGCCATCGTCGACATCTTTGGTCCTCCTGAACTTTTACGTGCCGAGCAGCGGCTCGATGCTGCAATCGAGCAGGCGCGGGTCGATCCCCACCTCCATGCCGGTGAACATCTCGCCCATGTAGTCGATCAGTGCATCGCTCGCCTTCACCGCGTCCTCGACGCGGCGGCTGGCGACCGCATTAAGAATAGCCAGATGATGATCGATTGTTCCTGAAAGCTCGGCCTGTCCCGGCATGAAACGGTGGTGGATGTAGCCGATGCGCCGGTACAGCGTGTGCAACGGCCGCAGCGTGTGCACCAGAAACGGTTCGCCTGCCGCCTCCAGCACCAGCGCGTCGATGCGGCGGTCGATGTGGTTGAACTCGTCGAGGGTCAGATTGGCGCGGCGCTCGCGCAGAAGGCGCTCGATGTGCAGCGCCTGATTGCGGTGCGAAAGGCTGGCGCGGTCGGCCGCAAGCCGGATCACGAAGCGCTCCATGTCGCGGCGCAAAGCCAGCAGCATGCGCTCGCGTGCCAGATCGATCGGCGCAATGCGAAGACCGTGACGCGGACGGATGATGATCAACGTATCGGCGGAGAGACGATTGACGGCGTGATGAACCGGCGTGCGGCCGAATCCGGTGATGTGCTGCAATTCAAGCATCGTCATGAACTGGCCGGGCTTGAGCTCGCAATGGACGAGCAGCTCTTCGATCCTCTGATAGGCCAGCTCGAAGAAGTTGAGACGGTTGCGCCGGGAGGGCTTGCCCTCGGCATCGTCGTTCCTCACCACCCCGAGCGCGCGCTTGCGCGTTGCCATGTCGTCTCTCCCCTCAGCCCGCGCCGTCGTTGCAGGGCGGCGCCTTGTTGGTGATATCCCTAAAACATGTTGTGATATATTACAAGCGAGCGTAAGACTTGGCATGCGCCCGCACCATGTTGCGGTGCGGAATGACAACAAGACGGCGCTGCGCGCGCCTGCGATGGGAGGAGTATTGCCGTGAAGATCACGTCGATCGAGACGCTGCGCACCGAAGAATTCTCCAACGTCATCTGGGTGCGCGTCCACACCGACACGGGCATGATCGGTCTCGGTGAAACCTTCTACGGCGCCGGCGCGGTCGAGGCCCAGATCCACGACACCTTTGCCGGCCGCCTGCTCGGCCGCAACCCGCTGCACATCGAGGCGATCCACCGCGATATGCTGAACCTGCCGATGGCGCAGTCGTCCACCGGCGTCGAATATCGCGCGGCGTCGGCAATCGACATCGCGCTATGGGACCTGTTCGGAAAGGTCTGCAATCAGCCGGTGCACCAGATGCTCGGCGGCCTCTGCCGCGACAAGCAGCGCATCTACAACACCTGCGCCGGCACCCAATATGTCCGCTCGACCAATATTAGCCCGGTCGCGAACTGGAATCTTGGCGCTGCCAAGGGGCCCTATGAGGATCTCGATGGCTTCATGCACCACGCCGATGCGCTTGCCGAAAACCTGCTGGAGAGCGGCATCTCGGCGATGAAGATCTGGCCGTTCGATCCGGCGGCGCAGGAGAACAAGGGCCTGTACATCACGGCCGCCCAGATGAAGCACGCGATCGAGCCGTTCGAGAAAATCCGCAAGGCCGTCGGCGACAAGATGGAGATCATGGTCGAGCTCCATTCGCTGTGGAACCTGCCCACCGCAAAACAGATCGCGCGCGCGCTCGAGCCCTACAAGCCGACCTGGTACGAAGACCCGATCCGGATGAACTCGCCGCAGGCGCTGGCCGAATATGCCCGCTGCACCGACGTCTGGGTCTGCGCCAGCGAGACGCTCGGCTCGCGCTTCCCCTACAAGGACATGCTCGACCGCGACGCCATGCACGTGGTGATGGCGGATCTGTGCTGGACCGGCGGCCTCACCGAGGGCCGCAAGATCGCGGCGATGGCCGAGACCTATCACCGGCCCTTCGCACCGCACGACTGCATCGGCCCGATCGGCTTCATCGCCGCCATCCACATGTCGTTCAGCCAGCCCAACACCCTGATCCAGGAATCGGTGCGCGCCTTCTACAAGGGCTGGTACAATGAGCTCGTCACCACCATGCCCACGATCAAAGATGGTTTCGTCTATCCGATGGAAGGCCCCGGCCTCGGCGTCGACCTTCTGCCCGCCGTATTCGACCGTTCCGATTTGACCGTGCGCCGTTCCAACGTGTGAGGATATTTTGAGATGAGCACCGCCCTCTTCGACCTTTCCGGCCACACCGCGCTCGTGACCGGCTCCTCCCGCGGCCTTGGCCGCGCCATCGCCGAGGGCATGGCCAAGGCCGGCGCCAGGATCATCGTCAACGGCGTCGATCCGAAGCGCGTCGAGCAGGCCGTCGCGGAGTTTCGCGCCGCCGGCCACCAGGCGGAGGGTGCTGCTTTCAACGTCACCGACGAGCCCGCGATCGTCGCCGCCTTCAACGACTTCGACAACAAGGGTATCGCGGTCGACATCCTCGTCAACAATGCCGGCATCCAGCACCGCAAGCCGCTGGTGGAGTTCACCACCGACGAGTGGCGCAAGGTGATCGAGACCAACCTCACCAGCGCCTTCGTGATCGGCCGCGAGGCGGCCAAGCGCATGATCCCGCGCAAGCACGGCAAGATCATCAATATCGGCTCGCTCGGCAGCGAGCTCGCGCGTCCCACGATTGCGCCCTACACCGCCGCCAAGGGCGGCATCAAGAACCTGACCCGCTCGATGGCAGTGGAATGGGCCCAGCACGGCATCCAGGCCAACGCGATCGGCCCCGGCTACATGCTAACCGACATGAACGAGGCGCTGGTCAACAATACCGACTTCAACACCTGGCTGATGGGCCGCGTTCCCTCCAAGCGCTGGGGCCGACCGGACGAGCTGGTGGGCGCTGCGATCTTCCTGGCGTCGGATGCCTCGACCTATGTCAACGGCCAGATCATCTATGTCGATGGCGGCATGATCGCCGCGATGTGAGCCGCGAAACGCTGAGGGAGCCCACCATGCGCGCCGTCGTCATTCACGCACCGAAAGATCTGCGGATCGACCTCTATCCCGATGCAGCGCCCGGTCCGGGTGAAGTCCGCGTCAAGATCGCGAACGGCGGCATCTGCGGGTCCGATCTGCACTATTATCATCACGGCGGCTTCGGCGTCGTGCGGATCCAGCAGCCGATGGCGCTGGGGCACGAGATCGCCGGCGTGGTCGCGGCCGTCGGTGACGGCGTCGCCAACGTGAAGCCGGGCACCCGCGTCGCAGTCAATCCGAGCAAGCCGTGCGGCCAGTGCCTGCATTGCCAGGAAGGCATGCGCAACCAGTGCCTCGACATGCGCTTCCTTGGCAGCGCGATGCGCTTTCCCCATGTGCAGGGCGGCTTTCGCGAATTCATCACGGTCGATGCGGCGCAGGCCGTTCCGATCGCCGACAAGCTGTCGCTGGCGGAAGCCGCGGTCGCCGAGCCGCTCGCGGTGTGCCTGCATGCCGGCAAGCAGGCCGGGCCCTTGCTCGGCAAGCGCGTGCTGATCACCGGCTGCGGCCCGATCGGCGCGCTGATGATTTTGGTCTCGCGCTTCGGCGGCGCGGCCGAGATCGTGGTCACCGATGTCGCGGAGGCGCCGCTTGCCGTCGCCAGAAAGCTCGGCGCCACTCACGCCATCAATGTCGCGGCCGACGCCACGGCGCTCGATCCCTGGCGCACCGGCAAAGGCGTGTTCGACACGCTGTTCGAGGCCTCCGGCAACCAGGCCGCACTCCGCACCGCCCTCGACGTGCTCAGGCCCGGTGCCACGCTGGTGCAGCTCGGCCTCGGCGGCGAGATGACGCTGCCGATCAACTCCATCGTCGCCAAGGAATTGCAGCTGCGCGGCACCTTCCGCTTCGATCCCGAATTCGAGCTGGCGGTGCGGCTGATGGGCGAAGGCCTGATCGACGTCAAGCCGCTGATCACGGCGACCATGCCGTTCGAGAACGCGGTCGCGGCGTTCGAGCTCGCCAGCGACCGCTCGCAGTCGATGAAGGTGCAGCTGACGTTCTGAGGCCGCGCCTGAGGCCTATTGCTGCGGCTGGTTCTCGATCATGCGATCACTGACCAGCCGCACCGCGCCCCGTTTCCAGGAATAGTCCGCGCCCAGGCGCAGGCCGCTGTCGCCGCGTGCGAGCACCGCGCCGGTCCTGGCATCGCGCACCTGGAAGCCGAGCGTATATTCGGTACGGCTGACCCGCCGCACTACCCCGATCAGCGACTGATCCGCACCGAGCCCTTGCGCAATCGCCGCTTCGCAGCCGCCGCAGTCGCGCAAAGCGTGCGCCTTCACCGCCTTCTCGTTCGCGCTGCCGACATCGACGAGGCGGTAGCGGCCGGATCGGCCGAGGGCGTCGCGAACACTCCCGCTCACTTCGGCCAGATATGACGCATCTGATGTGGCCGACGCGCCAGCCGAAGCGGCGGTCGTATCCTCCAGTTCGAAATCGAACACGGCCATTGCAATCGGCGCGGGCGTGGCGAGTGCGGCCATGATCTCGCGCGACACGAAGATCTCGGCACGCTGCCATGATTCATCATTGTCGCCACGGAAGGTGTAGAGCTTGTCCATCACGATCTTTTTGGCGCCGACGTCGATCACGGCGACCTTGGCCCATTGTACCAGCGTGCTCGTTTTCTGGATGCCGCCGATGACCTTGAACGCCGCGCCGTCCTGGGCCGACGGCACGAGCCGGTAGCGCCGGTCTTCGCCGATGTCTTGCCGGAGCGCGGCCATGAAGGCCGCCAGCCGTCGCTCGTGGGCGGCGGTCTGGTTGGCGGGTTCAGCCGACGTATCGGTATAACTGAAATCGTCCATGGCGACGCCGATGGCGGTTTCGGCAAGCGCATAAGACGCCGGGAGGACGACAAGGAGACAGACTGACAGGATCAACCGGCGGAGGTGCATAAATGTGCCTCGTGTGACGGAGCGGCGCGCCAATCTGGACGGCGACATCAGGCCATGCAGCGGCGCCGGTCCCGGCGATGGCCGGGAAAATTTCACGACGGTGCACCGCACTGGCGCCTGGCGGCTTTGCGCCGGATGCGTTCTGCCGTCTAATGCTGTCGCGACAAACCCGTTCGCACCAGGTGCCCGCCGATGTGGAACCGCCCGAGGTTCGATCTCAAAGTCCGACTGACGCTGCGCGTGGCCGCGATATCGGCCGCCTGCTTCGCAGCCATCTCCGCCTACTTCCTGATTACGGCCGACCGCGCGGCGCATGCGCGCCTCGACGATATCGCCGCCATCGTGGCCAAAACGCTGGAGCTGCAGCAGGGCAAGATCCAGTGGGTGGCCAGCCCGCGCTCGGACTTTCCCAACCTCGACCCCGTTTCGGCCTATGTGATGACGCCCGGCCTCTGCCTGGCGTTCCGCGGCACGAGCGGCGACACCCTCCAGCGTTTCTGCAGCGGCGCGCCCGCCCCGGCGAACCCGCCGCCGCAAGCCTTCACGGCCTTCTATCGCAGCTTGTTCGACCCCGGCCGCGAAGCGGCACGGCCTGTGATCGTGCGCGGAGCGAAGCTCGGCGACGCCGTGGTCTCGGTCGAGCCGGCCGTGCAGACCGCGGAGGCCTGGCACGAGGCCGGCCGCCTGATGCTGGCGCTGGCGATCGCGCTGCCGCTGCTCTGCGGGCTGGTCTACGCCGCGCTGGCACGCGCGCTGCGCCCCACCCGCATGATCCGCACCGGCCTCGAGCGGATCGCCGCCAACGACCTCACCACGCGGCTGCCGCCGTTCGACCTTGCCGAGCTCTCCGCGATCCGCGACGGCTTCAACCATCTCGCCGAAAGCCTCGAGACTGCGCTTGCCGAACGCAGCGAGCTGACGCGGAAGCTGATCGCGCTCCAGGACGAGGAGCGCCGCCATCTCGCGCGCGAGCTGCATGACGAGTTCGGCCAGTCGCTCGCCGCAATCCGCGCGCTCGCCTCCTCTGCCCGCCAGACCGCCGCGCAGGACTGCCCTTCCCTGCTTGGCGAATGCGACGGCATCGCGCGGACCGCAACCGGCATGATGGAGACGTTGCGCGGCACATTGTTCCGGCTGCGGCCGCCCGATGTCGAGGAACTCGGGCTCGTCGCCAGCCTCGAAGGCCTCGTCGCGGGCTGGAACGGGCGCAGCCGCGGCGAGACGCGTTTCTCGATCCGGTTCGACGGCGCATTCGAGACCCTGCCCGCCACGATCAGCGCCAGCCTCTACCGGATCGTGCAGGAGGCGCTCACCAACGCCGCCAAGCATGCCGTCGCCACGCGGGTCAGCCTGGAATTGACGATGGGGGCCGGCGAGATCGCGCTTGCGATCGACGATGACGGACGCGCGAGCGATCCCGCCGCGAAATCCGGAATGGGCCTGCTCGGCATGCGCGAACGGGTTGCAGCCTTGCGCGGCCAGTTGAGCTTCGAGGCCGCGCCGAACGGCGGCTCCGCACTGCGCGTGGTCATTCCGCTCGCAGCCGCCGATCGGCCGCCGCTGGAGCATGCCGCATGAGGGCGGCCGATGCGACCATTCTGCTGGTCGACGACCATTCCGTCGTCCGCGAGGGCTATCGCTCCGTGCTCCAGAAGCAGCCGGGATTGCGCGTCATCGCCGAAGCCGCCGACGGCGCCGAGGCCTACCGTCTCTACAAATCGGAGGCACCCGACCTCGTCATCATGGACCTGAGCATGCCCGGCATCGGCGGCATCGAGGCGGTCAGGCGCATCAGGCAATGGGACAAGGGCGCGAGGATCCTGGTCTTCACCATGCACGAGAATGCCGGCTTTGCCGTGCAGGCGATCCGCGCCGGCGCCAGGGGCTACGTCACCAAGACCAGCCCGCCGGAGACGCTGGTGCGCGCCGTGATGGACGTGCTCGCCGGCAAGATCGCGATCAGCCCCGACATCGACCATGAGCTCGCGTTGAGCCGGCTCGCCGGGGAAAGCTCTGCCGCCGACGTCCTCACGCCGCGCGAGTTCGAGGTGCTGCGGCTGCTGCTCGCCGAAAACACGACAGAGGAGATCGCCGAGACGCTCCATGTCAGCCCGAAGACGGTGGCGAACCTGCATTCCATGATCAAGGACAAGCTCGGCGTCGGCTCCGACATCGAGCTGGTCCGGCTGGCGCTGCGCCAGGGAATCTTGACGGAGGTCGATCTCGGCGAGGCCTGATCGTGTCCGCTCCGGTTACTCCCGCGCCACCACCGAATCCAGCCACGCACAATTCAGTGGGGGCACGCGGGGATCGGCCACACGGACGCCGCGCGACGCTGCATCCAATCTCATGTCGCGCAGGCGCTTGCGCTGCTCCTCGGGCATGTAGAGCCGCTCGTGGCCCCACAGCGACGGGCCGTCAAAGGTTTCGTGTGGCTGCCAGGTTTCCGGATCGATCACACGAGCGCCCCAGCCATATTCGATGAAGAAGCCGGACGGCGTGTTCACGTAGAACGAGGTCATGTGATCGTTCGTATGCCGTCCAAGCGTGTAGGCGATGCGGCCGTCGTCCAGCTGCGCGAGGTCGTAGCCCTGCCCGACATCATCGAGGCTGCCAAGTTCGACCATGAAATGGTGCAGCGCTTTCCGCCCTGAGCCAACCATTGCAAAGGAGTGGTGACGGCCGTTGACGTGGAAGAAATAGAGCCCGTAGGGCTTGAGGCCGAAATCGGAAACCTGAAAGCCGAGCACGTCGCGATAGAACGGCACCAGCAGTTCGACATCCTCGACGTTGAGCACGACGTGCCCCATGCCGAGCGCACCGGTGCGGAAGCCGGAGATTGGCCGCCCAGGCTTGAACGGCTCGGTCGCAAGCTCCGGTTCGCAGAAGGCCTCGAGCCGGTTGCCGGCGGGATCGCTGAACACGACCAGCTCGGCCACATGCCGCTCGTCGGCCAGCGCGCGCGAGCCGCGGGTCACCTTCACGCCATGGCTTTCCAGACGGCCGGCGAGACGGTCGATGTCCGAGGCCGAGGGAACCTCCCATCCCATCACCGCGAGCCCGGCATCGCTGCTGCCGTCGATGACCAGGCGCTGCTTGTGGTCATCCATGCGGAAGGCGCGCATCTTGCCGCCGCGATCGACCTGCTGCATGCCGAGCAGCTCGGTCGCCATCCGACCCCACTGATCGAGCTGGGATGAATTGATCCCGATATAGCCGAGCGCGGTGATTTCCATCGAATTCCTCCCGAGGACATCGCGTCCGCCGCACTGCGGCGAACTTGATACCGGCCGCGCGCGATCCTACGGTGGCGTCCCGCGATCGCTTCGCGTTCGCAAAGACGATAAGCGCGGGGCCGCCGGCCACAAGGGAGGAAATGCGAAGTGTCCAAGGAGCGGACGAACGGTCAGCCGCGGCAGTCTGAAGGCGTCCGCGCCTTCAAGCGTGGGCTGGACGTGCTGCACGAAGTCAACCGCTCCGGCGGCATTCGCGCCGGCGACGTGGCCCGCGCGCTCGACCTGCCTCGCCCGACCGTCTACCGCCTGCTCGAGACACTGGAGGAACTCGGCTATGTCGCTCGAAGTGCCAGCGACGACCGCTTTCGCGTCACCCGCCTCGCACTCAGCCTCGGCGATGGCTACGACCCTGGCGTGGTGATTTGCCAAGCAGCGGCGCCCTACCTCGCCGAGCTCAGCAAGACCCTGGTCTGGCCGGTCGATCTTTCAACGTATGAGAACGCCGCGATGGTGGTCCAGGAGACCACGCATTCGCGCAGCCCGCTCTCCATCGACCGCGGCATGATCGGCAAGCGCCTGCCGATGCTGCGGACCTCTGCGGGCCGCGCCTATCTCGCCGCCTGCCCCGCGCGCGAGCGCGACCTGATCGTCAACCATCTGCGCCGGATCGACGAGGCCGACGACCGCCCCTTCCTCGAGGCCGGACGCCTCGGCCGAATGATCGCCGAGACGCAGGCGCGCGGATACGCGATCCGCAGCGAGGGCGAATACAATCCGAAGACGGCCTCGATCGCCGTCCCCATCGTCCGTGACGGCGCCGTGTTCGGCTGCATCTCGATCATCTGGATCCGCTCCGCGTTGGGGATCGAGGAGGCGGTCGCGCAATTCGTGTCATTGCTGGGTGAGACCGCCTCCGCAATTCCAGTCAGCCCTTAGGCCACGCGAACCGGCAGCGAGGCGAGCCCGCGCAGCACGTTGTTGAGCGCCAGCACGGGCTCGCCGATGTCGAAACGCGCCACCTTCTCCACCAGCACCTCCAGCAGCGCGGTCATTTCCAGCCGGGCCAGGTGCAGGCCCGCGCACATATGCGTGCCGTTGCCGAAGCCGAGATGATCGCTGGCGCGGCGGCGCAAGTCGAAGCGCTCCGGGTCCTGCCATTTCCGTTCGTCGCGATTGGCCGAAGCATAGAGCAGCAGCACCCGGTTTCCGGCGGGAATGACGGCTTCCCCGATCTTTGTATCGGCGGCCAGGTAACGGGTGAAGCCGCGGATCGGCGTTTCCAGCCGCAACGCCTCGTTAATCGCATTCGGGATGAGCGCGGGGTCCTGACGCACCAGGTCCCACTGCTCGGGATGCCGCCCAAACAGCAGGATCAGGTTCGTGGTGGCGAAGATCGTGGTGTCGAGGCTCGGCCCCAGATAGTCGCGCATCAGGACCGGACATCGCTCCGGCTCGACCTCGCCGCGATCGCCAGCCTCGAAAATCCGCTCACCCCAACTGCCCGGCCGCAACCGCTCGCGGATCGCAGCGCCGCCGAGATAGCCCCGCATCTCCTGCACGTCCGTCATGGCCGCGCAGGCGCGCTCGTTCATGGCACCGAGCACGTTGAACGTCGCGGCCGCCCAACGCAGCATGCTGCCGCGGCCATGGTCCTCGAGCCCAACCAGCTTCGAGACGATGGTGAGCGGCAGATGCCGCGCCAGATCCGCCACCGCGTCGAACTGCCCGCGCCTCACGAGGCCGTCGACCAACTGCCTCGCCTCGGCGCGAATCTGAGGACCGATCTCCTCCAGCGCCCGCGGCAGCATCGGCGCGGCGATGATCGCCCGCAACCGGTCGTGCAGCGGCGCGTCACTCGCAAGCGTGGTGCCTTTCGACATTTCGTTGACCGCCGCGTTGGCGGCGACCCCCTCGGCTGACGAGAACGAGCCGGGATTGCGCAATGCCGCGCGAACATCCTCGAACCGCCCGAGTGCGTAGAGGCCGTTGCGCGGCAGCCAGACCACGGCGCCCAGCTCGCGCAATGCGCGATAGTGCGGATACGGATCGCGAAGCACGTCGTCGTCGTAGAGATCGACGTCATAGGCCGGGCAGTTCGTTACGGTCGACATCCTCCGCGCTCCTTCCAAATCGCGACCGTCACCTCAGCGCACGGCAATCCACTCGCCGTTCTCGAGCTTGCCCAGCGTCAGCGCCGTCTGGTCCAGACCGGTGTGATCGTCAGGGCCGTAATTGTAGACGCCACGCGAGCCGGCGACGCCCTTGAGGCCCTCGATTGCACCACGCAGCGCTTCACGGAACTCCGCCGTGCCCGGTTCTGCGACCTTGAGCGCGGCGGGCGCGGCCTGCTCGATCAGGATCAATGCATCATAGGCACTGCCGGCGAAAATATTGCGGCTGCCGGCGCCGAACCTGCTCTCGTACCGTCGAATGAATTCGAGCGCAGCCTTCTTCGCGGGATACTCGTCCGGGAAGGATGCTGCACCGACAGCGGGACTGAGCGGCACCAACAAGCCGTTGCCCTGCGCGCCGGTCAGCTTGCGAAAGTCACCGAACGTCGCGCCGAGCGTCCCGTAGATCTGCCCAGTAAACCCCTTCTCGCGCAATTGCAGCAGCGGAAGCGCCGCCGGCGCGCCGGAGGCGGCGATCAACACAGCATCGGGTGCCGCCGCGATGATCTTGAGGATTTGCCCGACCACCGTGGTATCGGTTCGCGCATATTTCTCGTCGGCGACGAGCGCGATGCCGGCGGCTGCAGACATCTGGGCACTGACCTTGCTCCAGGCGTCGCCATAGGAATCGCCAAAGCCGATCAGCGCCAGCTTCTTGACTCCGGTCTTTTTCATGTTCGCAAACAACGGAGTCGCTTCGTGGTCGTCATTGGTCGTGGTCTTGAAGATCCAGCGACGCCGTGCGTCGACCGGCGCGACCAGCGCATTGACGGGGGCGAGCGTGATCACCGGCAGCTTGTATTCGACCGCGGGGTCGATGGCGGCGAACGAGCCCGGCGTGGTGGTCGGGCCAATCAGGATGTCGATGCTGCTCTCCTGAAACAGCTTGCGCAGCGCCGCCACCGCCGCAGTGCTGTCGGATGCCTCGTCGAGGAAGAGATAGTCGACCTTCTTGCCGGCGATTTCGGCGGGGCCAAAAGCGGTGCCGTTACGTTCGGCATTGCCGATCGCGGCCGCCGGCCCGGTGGCGGACAGGATGATCCCGACCTTGATATCGGCCGCAACAGCCGGCGACGCGAACATTTGCAGCGCAACACACACGCTCAGCACGGATCGCAGCATCACCATTTCTCCCCTTGGCCGCTCTCGGGCGGCCCGCGCTTCCTTTTCATTGTCCCTAGCCAAACGACGCCGCCGCGCGTAGCGCCATCACCAAGGTGTCCGGCTGGCGGACAGCTCGGCATCTGCCTCGGATGGCCGACCAGCCGGCATCCGTCCGCTGGGCGGACACTTGGCGCGGCGGTGTTGAAGCGACGCGGCGCCATGGGGAAGAAATATCCCATGCAAGATAAATCCACCCTCGAGCTCTTCGACGTCGTGATCGTCGGCCGCGGCCCGGTCGGCGCCACGCTCGCCAACCTGCTTGGCCTGTGCGGCGTGCGGACGCTGGTGCTGGAGCGCGAGGCGCGGACCTATCATCTGCCGCGCGCGGTGCATTTCGACGACGAATGCATGCGGGTGTTCCAGACCATCGGCCTCGCCGAGGCGATCCTGCCGCACGTCATCCTCAGCCCCGGCATGCTCTTTCTCGACGCCGACGGCAAAATGCTGCTGGACTGGTCGCGGCCACAGACATTGACGCCGATGGGATGGAATCTCAGCTATCGCTTCCACCAGCCCGAGCTGGAGGACGTGCTGATCGCCGGCCTTTCGCGCTGGCCGCACGTCGCCTTGCGCAACCGCTGCGACGTGTTCGCGCTGGATCAGGACGAGACCGGCGTGCGCGTTCGCTACGAGGACCTTTCCAACGGGACGCTCAGCGAAGTCCGTGCGCGCTATGTCGTCGGTAGCGACGGTGCCCGCTCGCTGGTGCGCCGCTTCATCGGCTCCGGCATGGACGACCTCGGCTTTCACGAGCGCTGGCTCGTGATCGACGTGCTGCTCAAGCGCGACCGCAACGATCTCGGCGACTACAGTATCCAGCATTGCGATCCGCGCCGGCCGGCGACCTATGTTCGCGGCACCGGCACGCGTCGGCGCTGGGAGATCACGGTCCTCCCCGGCGAAGACTCCCAGGAGGTCGCGCAGCCGGCAAAGGTCTGGGAGCTGCTGTCGCGCTGGATCACGCCCGACGATGCCGAGCTGGAGCGCGCCGCGGTCTATACTTTTCATTCCGTCATCGCCCAGCAATGGCGCAGCGGACGGCTGCTGCTGGCGGGCGATTCCGCGCACCAGACCCCGCCATTCCTCGGCCAGGGCATGTGTGCCGGCATCCGCGATGCCGCCAACCTCGCCTGGAAGCTGGCGGCGGTCCTGCACGGACGGGCGGAGGCAGATCTGCTCGACACCTATCAGAGCGAGCGCCAGCCCCACGTGCGCCAATTCATCGAACTTGCCATCCGCCTCGGCGGCGTCATCAACACCAAGGCGATCGAAGCGGGCCTGGCCGCCGGCGAAGCGCGCGAGAACGCACCGGTCAAGCTGGAGGTGAAGAAACCCCTGCTCGGCCCCGGGCTCGCGCTCGGCGACCTGCCGTTGGCCGGGCATCTTGCGCCGCAATTCGAATTGAAGGACGGCCGCCGCAGCGACGACATGGTCGGCTACGGCGATGTTCTCCTCGTCGAAAACGCGGCTGCGCTGCCACCGGGAATCAAGATCCTGACCAGCGACGAGTCCAACGGCGTGGGACGCTGGCTGCGCGAGCACGGCATCATCGCCGCGCTCGTCCGCCCCGACCGTTACGTCCGTGGCGCCGCCCGCAACACCGGCGAGCTTGCCCGTCTCATCGCCGCCATCACGCCTTCAACCCACGTGCCGTCCGCGGCCTGACCGACGTCTCTCGAGGATATCTCATGAAGCTGCTCTCTTTCATCGCCGACGGACGCCCCTCGTTCGGAGCCGTCAAGGACAATGGCGTGGTCGATCTCGGCACGCGTATGGCGCCCTGCACCACGCTGCGACAGGTACTCGAAGCCGGTCGGGTTGCAGAAGCGACAAAGCTGGTCGCGTCGACTGCGCCCGATCATGCCCTCGACCGGATCAGTTTTGCCCCCGTCATCCCCGATCCCGGCAAAATCATCTGCGTCGGCCTCAACTATCGCGACCATGTCGCCGAAACCGGCCGGACCGTCACCGAGAAGCCAGCCCTGTTCGTGCGCTTCCCTTGCAGCCAGGTCGGCCATCTCCAGCCGATCGTGAAGCCGAAGGTCAGCGACGATTTCGACTATGAGGGTGAGCTGGCGCTCGTCATCGGCAAGCAAGGCCGTCACATCCCTGCGAGCAGCGCGCTCGACCATATCGCCGGCTATTCCTGCTACAACGAAGGCAGCATCCGCGACTGGCAGCGCCACACCAGCCAATTCCTTTCCGGCAAGACCTTTGCGGAAAGCGGCAGCTTCGGCCCGTGGCTGGTGACGGCGGACGAAATTCCGGATCCGTCGAAACTCTCTCTGCAGACGCGCCTGAACGGCACTGTAGTGCAGGACACCACGACCGATCTCCTGATCACCGCCATCCCCGAATTGATCGCCTACATCTCCACGATCTGCCCGCTCGCCCCCGGCGATGTCATCATCACAGGCACGCCCGGCGGGGTCGGCGCCAAGCGCACGCCGCCGCTATGGATGCGCCCCGGCGACACCGTCGAGGTCGAAATCTCCGGCATCGGCATTTTGCGCAACAAGGTCATCGCCGAAGCGTGAGTGCCGATTCATCGGCATGGGGCTCCGACCATCAGGCCAGATAGCGCGTGAGATAGCCGTCCATCGCGTAGAGCGCACAGAGCGCGAGGCTCGACCACACCGCGGCGGTGAAATACAGGAACATCCAGGTCAGCTCGCCCTTCCAGTGCGCGATGTCGTGGGTCACGACCCAGCGCGTCGAGACGTCATGCAGGCCTTCGAGGAAGCCGAGCAATCGGTTGCCCTCTTCATGCCCTGCCCGCCAGCGGCTGAGATACATCGGCACGTCGACGGTGACGAGGAAGGCCAGGAAGCAGGCGATGCCGATGATGCCGGCAATCAACGCCCAACGCACCGGTCCCTGGAATTCCGGCATCAGCCGGCACAGCGCGATGCCCGCGAGGAAGAATGTCACCGCCCACAGCGAGTTCTCGATCGCGTTGAAGAGGAAGTTGGTCGTCACCACCGCATACCAGGAGAAGCACTCCGCGATGATGATGATGGGCACGATCACCCACGCGATGTTCACGACCGTCTCGGCGCCCGTCATGGTCCCGAGCTGATGCAGGATGACTGCCCATTGCGCGGCGAAGCACAGTTCGGCCACGGTCGCGACCGTGCGGCCGACGAAGACGCTGGAGAGCCAGGTGTCGAACAGACAGATGCGCTGCACGTCGGCGCGCGGCAGGAACGAGCGGAAGGCGCAGCCGAAGACATAGCCGGCGCAGAGCACGAACATCAGCCCGATGTCGGAGCCGCCACCGATGCTGCCGGCAGGCGTCGGGTAGAACTCGCGGTACAGCATGAACCAGACGAGAATGTTGGCAGCACTGACCAGCGTCAGGGACCCCCACCACCACGCGAGGGGATTTGTCCGCGCCTGCCACTGCAACATGAATCGCTCCGCTGTAATCGATCTGACATTCAATCGTAATAATCCTGTCACAACAAGCCACGGAATCGCGACGAAAATCTGTGTGCGGCGGGGGCTCTTCGCGCACATTTGTCCTCGCCGGCAAAGGCGCCACATGTCCGGATAGTGGACATAATACGGCCTTTTCTGAATCTATTGGACAACAAGCCCGGTCCGGTTCATTAAGCCTGCATGGCCAGAACCGCGTCCAAACCGATCCGCGCCTCCTCGTCCGCCGCCGCCGTGCTGGCGGACAGCGTCGACGACGCGGCGTTCGCGACGACGCTCGCAAAGGGCCTCGTGGTGCTCGAAGCGTTCAAGGCGGGGGCAACGCAGCTCGGCAACATGGAGCTGTCGACGCTGACGGGGATTCCGCGCCCGACGGTGGCGCGGCTGACGCATACGCTCGCCGAACTCGGCTACCTCCGCTACGATTCCGAACGCGCCAAATATCGCGTCGGCGCGCGCGCACTTCGCATGGCGCATCCGCTGCTCGCGGACATGCAGTTCCGCCAGGTCGCGCGTCCCATGATGCAGGAGCTGGCACAAAGCGTGCGCGGCACGGTCTCGATTGGCCTGCTCGATGCGACCTCCATGATCTATGTCGAGACCGCGCGCTCCGGCGACGTCGGCCCGCACGTCCCCGACATCGGCATGCCCATTTCCGTGGTGATGACGGCGATGGGCCGTGCCGCGGCGGCGACCTTGCCGCAAGCCGATGCCGCACAGCTCGAAGAGCGCATTGCAAGCGAGGACACCGAGCTGTGGTCGGCGTTCCGCGAGACCTACCGCGCCGGCCTCGCACAATGCGCCAGCCGCGGCTTCTGCACCTGCTTCGGCGAGTACATCGCCTCGATCCACGCCGTCGCCGCGCCGCTGTTTCTTGCGCGTGAGGCGAAGCAGGCCTTTTCGATCAATTGCGGCATTCCCGCATTCCGGCTCCAGCCCGGCCAGCTGGAGGGCGAGATCGGCCCGCGCATTGCCGCCCTTGCTGACAGCATCCGCACCATGATTGGGGCGGCGCCGGCGACCGAAACACAAAAGCAAAACAAGAAGAGCGCTAGACGATGAACAAGACAATCGGCGCTCCGCCACCGGGAGGCCACCATGACCGTCACACGGCGAACATTATTGGGCACCCTCGCCCTTTCGATATCGGGACTTCCATTCGCCGCACGCGCTGAGGACGCCTGGCCGTCGCGCATGGTGCGGCTGATCTCCCCTTACGGGCCCGGCGGCTCCAACGACATCTCGCTGCGGCTGCTGGCCGAAGAGTTCGGCCGCAACCTGCACCAGCAGTTCATCGTCGAGAACAAGCCGGGTGCCGGCACCCGCATCGCCAACGACACGGTCGCGCATGCGCCGGGCGACGGCTATACCCTGCTCTATGTCGCGGCGCCCTACGCCACCGCCGAAGCGCTGTTCGGCAAGCTGACCTATGAGCGCAAGGATCTGCAGCCGGTCGCGATGGCTGTGATCGCGCCGCTGTTCCTGATCATCAGCGCAGACGCGCCGTTCAAGACGCTCCCCGAATTGATCGCCTACGGCAAATCGAAGCCGGATGGCCTGACCTTCGCTTCGCCCGGCGCCGGCTCGCAGCCCCATCTTGCCGGCGAACTCCTGTTCAGGGATGCCGGCGTCAAGGGGCTCAACATTCCCTTCCGTGGCGATGCCGCGTCCTACACCGAGCTGCTCGCCGGCCGCGTCGATGCCACGCTGACGGCACTGCCGACCGCACTGCCCTACATCCAGAGCGGCAAGTTCATCGTGCTCGGCGTCGCTTCCGCCGAACGCAGCGCGCTCTATCCGCAAGCGCCGACCCTGCGCGAGCAGGGTTTTCCCAACGTGGCCGCGGCCGGCTGGTACGGCTTCATGGCGCCTTCGACGACGCCGCGCGCCATCGTCGACAAGGTGCAGACCGAGGTCTTGCGCGCGCTGGCCGAGCCGGCGATCAAGGGCAAGCTGACCGCCCAGGGCCTCGAAGTGCGCGCCGGCACCGCGGCCGAGTTCGGCCAGTTCATCGACAACGAGACGCAGAAATGGACCGGGCTGATCCGCGAGGCCGGCCTCAAGGGTGAGTGACAGTCACGAACAGGGAATGGAAATGAAAACAATACTTCTCAAACGCGTCGCGGCAGGCGCGATCGCTCTCGCGCTATCGATCCCGGGAGCACAGGCGCAGAAGAAATACGATCCCGGCGCTTCCGACACCGAGATCAAGGTCGGCCAGACCGTCCCGCTCAGCGGGCCGGCCTCGGCCTATGCCGTGATCGGCAAGACCCAGGCCGCCTACATGAAGATGATCAACGATCAGGGCGGCGTCAACGGCCGCAAGGTCAATCTGATCCAGTATGACGACGCCTATTCGCCTCCGAAGACGGTGGAGCAGACCCGCAAGCTGGTCGAAAGCGACGAGGTGCTGCTGACCTTCCAGATCATCGGCACGGCGCCGAACGTCGCCGTGCAAAAATATCTCAACGCCAAGAAGGTCCCGCAGCTCTTCGCGGCAACCGGTGCCGCGCGTTTCACCGATCCGAAGAACTTCCCCTGGACCATGGGCTTCAACCCCTCCTACCTCGTCGAGGGCCGGATCTACGCGCAATATCTTCTGAAGAACCATCCGAACGCCAGGATCGGCGTGCTCTATCAGAACGACGATCTCGGCAAGGATTACCTCGCCGGCTTCAAGGCAGGCCTCGGTGACAAAGCGAAGATGATCGTCGCCGAGACGTCCTACGAGATCACCGAGCCGACCATCGATTCGCAGATCCTGCGTTTGAAGGATGCAGGTGCCGACGTGCTGTTCAGCGCCACGACGCCGAAACAGGCCGCGCAGGCCATCAAGAAGGTCGCCGAGATCGGCTGGAAGCCGCTGCACATCATCGACATCAACGCCTCCTCGGTCAGCGCGGTGCTGAAACCCGCCGGACTCGACAACGCCAAGGGCGTCGTCAGCGTCGGTTATGTCAAGGATTCAGCCGATCCCGAATGGAAGGACGATCCCGGCATGAAGCGATATCTCGCCTTCATGGCCAAGTACTACCCGGAGGGCGACAAGGATTCGAACCTGAACGTCTACGGCTATATCACCGCGCAGCTGCTGGTGCAGGTGCTGAAGCAATGCGGCGACGATCTCACGCGCGAGAACGTGATGCGCCAGGCCGCCCGCCTGAACAACATCACACTCGACCTGACGCTGCCGGGCATCTCGGTGACGACGACGCCGACCGACTACCGCGTCAACAAGCAGTTCCAGATGGTGCAGTTCGACGGCCAGCGCTGGCAGAAACTCGGCGACATCGTTACGGACGAGGCCAAGGAATGAAGCGCCCCTCGTCCTGAGGGGCGCGCGCCTAAAGGCACCACCGGTGGTGCTCGTGCTTCGAGGCGGCCGCTCCGCGGCCTCCCCGGCATGAAGGAGGAAGGTGGCTGCTCGCCCTACCTGTTCATCCCGTCCACATAAGCCGCGAGCTTGTCGAGCGTCTGGTAGCCGTATTCGACGGCACCGAAGCTGATCATGCCGTCGCGCTGCGCCGTGCTCGACGCCAGCTGCCGCATCATCAGAACCGTCTTGCCGTTGCTCTGTTCGGCGAAGGTGATGGTGAAACGGAACATTCCGGGATCCTCGTCCTGGTCGGTACCGTGATCCATCTCCATCAGCGACGGCCGCTCGATGCGGCGAAAGCGCATGCGGTTCGGGTAGACCGTGCCGTCCGGGCCGATCATGTTGAAGCGCCAGACGCCGCCAACCCGCACGTCGATCTCGAAGGTCTCGAGCTTGAAACCCTTCGGCCCGAACCATTGCGGCAGGTGCTTCGGGTCGGACCATGCTTCGAACACCAGATCGCGCGGCGCGTCGATCACACGCGACATCACGATCTCGCGGTCGAGCGACCATTGCGACAAGGCGGGATTGGCAGAATTCGTCATCGTCAGGAACCTTTCCGTTTGGTTGTCTTGATCGTCTTGCTACTTGTCTTGGTTGGCCGCTTGGCAGCCGTCCGCTCCTTCTTCAGCTTCATCACATAGGTTTCGAAGCGATCGAGCCGCGCCTCCCAGATCGCACGTTGATGCTGGAACCAGTCCTCCGCGCTGAGGAGCGCGTCAGGACTGAGGCGGCAGGTGCGCACCCGGCCGGATTTCTCCGACAGGACGAGCCCGCTCGTCTCCAGCACGTGGATGTGTTTCATGAAGCTCGGCAGCGCCATCTCGAAGGGATCGGCAAGCTCGCCGACCGACGCCTCGCCGGCGCAGAGCCGCATCACGATCGCCCGCCGGGTGGGATCGGCAAGGGCCGCGAAAACCTGATCGAGCCGGGATAATTGGTTAGCCATGGAGCTAACTATAGGGCTGCCGCCATGCCGCGTCAACGATTGTTAGCCAATTAGCTAAGTTAAATTTGCCGACTGGTAGCCTGGATGAAGCGAAGCGTAATCCAGGGCCGCTCGCTCGCCTGCTGCACTTTCCCGGATTGCGCTTCGCTTCATCCGGGCTACGGACCACTCGCGCGGAACCCACCACGCGCGATCGTGAATAGGGAGGCGCGGTCCTTCCCGCTACAAGAGACTGGGGGCGCATCGAATCCTGCGCCAGAGCCGTGCCGTCTGTTGTCACCTCATCGTACCTCACCCGACGGGCGCTCGCCCGGGCGGCGCTCGTTCCCCTCGCGCTTGCCTGGCCGCGCGGCGCCGCCGCGGATTCCGACATGATCGCGCAGATGCGCGACATCGTCGCGAACGAACTGGCGCCGACCGCGACGCCGGACCAGCCGGGCGGTCTCGCCGCCGCGCTTTATGCCGGCGGCCATGTCGAGTTCTTCAATTACGGCTTTGCCGACGACGCCACGCAAAGGCCGGTCACGCCGGACACGCTGTTCAACCTCGGCTCCCTGCGCAAGCCGTTCGAGGCGACGCTGGTTGCGCTCGGCACCCTCCGCGGCGAGCTGCAGCTCGACGATCGTCTGGCGAAATATCTCCCCGAGCTCACCGGCGACTATGTCCGCCGCATCAGCGTGGGCGAACTCGTCACGCACACCTCAGGCATGCTGCTGCCGACCGATCATCCGCCGTGGCCGAGCGACACTTTTTCTCGCGCGCAACTCATCGACATGTTCAACAGCTGGAGACCGCAAGCCGGCGAAGTGCCGGGCAAGCAGCGCGTCTACAGCCATGCCGGCTATGTGCTGCTTCAACTGGTGCTCGAGCGCTGCTACGGCGCTCCGATCGCACGCCTGTTCGAACAGCGCATCCTCAAGCCGATCGGCATGAATGCGACCTCCTTGCCCGAACGCGGCGAGGACAGCCGTGCCGTCATGGACGAGGCCCGGATGCAGCGCGCGGTCCAGGGCTATTCGGATCAGGGCATGGCGATCGGCCCCATCGGCAACCAGCAGAGTTATTTTGATTTCCCCGGCACCGGCCAGATGTTTTCCTCGCCGCGGGATCTCGCAACATTCGTTGTGGCCTGCGTCGACGGGCGGTCGATCGATCCGCAGTTGCGCGAGACCCTCCGGATGACTCAGCACGAGGCCTTCCGGGTCGACGAGAAATTCGGCCAAGGCATGGCCTGGGAGACCGTGCATCTTCCCGAGGTCACCGTCGTCGACAAGCCCGGCGGCCTCAACAACGCCTCCGGCTATATCGGCCTGGTGCCGGCGCTGCGGATCGGCATCGTGTTGCTGGCCAATCGCGGCGAATACCCGCACGAGATCGCCCGCTATAAGATCCTGCCCGCGCTGGCGAAGCTCATGGGCCCGCACTGAACACATCCCTGAAAACAGAAAGCCCCGGCTGAGCCGGGGCTTTCCACGCCAGATCAGGAACCGGATGAAGCTCAGTATCTGGCGACGACCGGTCCGCCAAACTTGTAGTTCACGCCGACGCGCACGATGTTCGATTTGAGATCGACCGAGTGGGTGAAGACGTTGGTCGGAAATGCGCCGCCAAGCAGATTGGTGCTGGTCACGGTGCTGCGGCCGAGATCGACATAGAGATATTCCGCCTTGAGCGACCAGCCGCCGCCGAAGGCATATTCAGTGCCCACACCTGCGGTCCAGCCGACGCGCGTATCGCGGAACGCGGCCGACTCCGTCGCCGCGGCGAACGTGTCGGTGAAGTTGAAATTGCCCTTCACCTCGGCGATCGCCGCGCCGCCGGTGGCGTAGAGCAACCAGGTCGGAGCCGCGAGGAAGCCGATGCGGCCGCGGATGGTGGCGAGCCAGTCGGCCGAGACCGACGACGACACCGTGAAGCCGGTCGGCGCGCAGCAGGGATAGAGCGCCGACCCGGACGCACTGCCCTTGAAGCCGAAATAGTTGATGTCGCCTTCCAGGCCGAGCACGGCGTTATTGAGTTGCCAGTTGTAGCCGGCGGTAAAACCGCCCGTGACGCTGGAGCTGTTGATCCGCTGGGCGCCGACGGCCGCAATCGCGGAAACACTGGAACTTGCGAAATAGGCAGCGGGATCGAACGCGGTCGAGGTGGCCGGATCGGCGCTGCCCCACTGCCCGCCGACATTGCCGCCGACGTAAAAGCCGGTCCAGTTGTAGGCCGTCGCCATCATCGGCGCCTTGGTGTAGTGCGCCGCGAGGTCGGCCGCCTGCACGGATGCGGAGCCCAAAACGACCGCGGCAACTGCCAGCAAAAACTTCTTCATTCCAGTCTCCTTGCCTCACGCGATTGATCTCGCGTTTCGAATGCGCGCGGGCGGAAATTTGTCCGGCGCAGATCGGGCATAGGCTACCGGTCCCTCGCCGTCTTGGGCTGCGGCGAAGTTCATAGGGACTAAGACGTAGTGCGCGCCGTGCGGCACGCGAACGCGTGACTGGTGTGACCGAGAGGCCACGCATCCGCGGCGCACGACGCACGTCCGTGTCGCATCGCGACAAGTGCGCGAAACGCAATTCGAGCCCCCCGCGTTTCAGACCGAACGCGTCAGTCCGCCGTCGACACGGATGTTCTGTCCCGTGATGTAGGCCGCACCATCGGATGCCAGGAACGAGATCGTCGCGGCGATCTCCTCCACCTTGCCGTAGCGCCGCATCGGCACGCTGTCGCGGCGTGCATCTAGCTGCGGTAGGCTGTCGATCCAGCCCGGCAGCACATTGTTCATGCGGATGTTGTCGGCGGCATGGGTGTCGGTGAAGATCTTGGTGAAGGCGGCGAGGCCAGCGCGGAACACCGCAGACGTCGGAAACATCGCGCTCGGCTCGAATGCCCAGGCGGTCGAGATGTTGATGATGGCGCCGCCCTTCTGCGTCTGCATGATCGGCATCACCAGCCGGGTCGGACGGATTACGTTGAGCAGATAGGTATCGAGGCCGGTGTGCCACTGCTCGTCGGTGATCTCGGTGATCGCCGCCCGGGGCCCATGGCCCGCGCTGTTGACGAGCACGTCGATGCGTCCCCATTTGGCCATCGCCCCGTCGACAAGCCGCTTCAGATCGTCGTTCGATTTGTTGGAACCGGTGATCCCCAATCCGCCGAGCTCGGCTGCCAGTGCCTCGCCCTTGCCGGAGGAGGACAGAATGGCGACGCGGAAGCCGTCGGCTGCGAGCCGACGCGCAGCTCCTGCCCCCATGCCGCTGCCGCCGGCGGTCACGAGTGCGACCTTCTCCGCTGCCATCTCTGCTGCCATGACCGATCATCCTCTGAGATATCGTTGAGGCGAGCCGCAGGCCCGGCCTATCATGAGGCCTTCTACCGCCTGACCGGCCGGAAGGTCCACCGTCGAAAGCGACTGGAAAGATGAGCGATTTGCAGATCCGCAATTTACGCCCCGAGGAGATCGCCACCGCCGTCGAGTGGGCCGCGGCGGAGGGCTGGAATCCGGGCCTCTCCGACGCCGCCTGTTTCGCCGTCCCCGACGCGAAGGGCTTCTTCGTCGGCGAGATCGACGGCGAGCCGGTCGCGACCGTCTCCTGCGTCAACTACGACGATCGCTTCGCCTTTCTCGGCTTCTATATCGTGCGATCGGATTTTCGCGACAGAGGCCACGGCCTTCGCATCTGGAACGCGGCGATCGCGCATGCAGGCGCTCGCGTGATCGGCCTCGACGGCGTCGCGGCGCAGCAGGGCAATTACAAAAAGTCCGGCTTCCAGCTCGCTTACGCGAACGTCCGCTATGGCGGCATCGTCGCCGCGCCATCGAGGCCGCCCGGCGATGTGGTTGCGCTCGACACGATTCCGTTCGCGTTGGTTGAAGCCGACGATGCAACGGTGTTCCCGGCTCCGCGCAGCGCCTTCCTGCGTACCTGGATCGGCACATCGGGACATCTCGGTCGCGCGCTGCTGCGCGACGGCAAGCTCGCTGCATGGGGTGTGATCCGGCCGTGCCGGACCGGCCGCAAGATCGGCCCGCTCGTCGCCGACGATCGCGCGGCGGCGGACGCAATCGTGCAGGCCTTGCTGGCGGGCGCAAGCGGCGGCGAAATCTTCCTCGACGTCCCCGCCGTCAATCGCGAGGCGATTGCACTTGCGGAAATGCTCGGGCTGAAGCCGGTGTTCGAGACGGCGCGGATGTACACGGGGCCGATCGCGCCGCTGCGGATCGACCGCGTCTTCGGCGTGACCAGTTTTGAGCTGGGCTAGCTCAGTAGCAGCGCATGATGTTGACGGTGTGCTCGCCGCCGCCGCGGCCGGGCACAGTCACCTGTTCCGTCGGACAGCTCGGCACGTAGGGCCGGTCTGACGGCACCACGTTCGGCGGGAAGCGATGCGTCCAATCCCAGGGAACGTCGTACGTATAGGTGTAGCGCACGTCGCTGGTGACGGGTTGGGCGGTCTCTGCGAAAGGCTGGCCGTAGCCTGCATTGTCGTAGAAGAAGCCGCCGCCGCCCGGCCAGTAGACCCAGGGCGTGTTGCGTCCACGGAACCTGGCACCTGGCGCAATCGGCGGGCGCGCCACCGGACCGAAAGGCGTGGCGGCATGTGCGACGGTGCCGCCGGGCCTGGCAAAACTGTCGCTGGGAGCAAGGAGCAGCGCGGCTGCGCTGAGCGAGGCGAGCAACGCCCCAAATGATCTGGACATCATGATACGCACCAACTCGTTTGGCTTCGCGGATAGCGGCTCCCCACCGCACGCTAGGCCGGGCTGTCGCCCACCCGCAAACGTATAATTAATTATTGGTTAAGGCACGGGATTAACGGGGAACAAGCTGCGGCAAGACGCCCGGGATCCCCGGCTCATGTCGCTCGTGTTCCGGGAAAACGGGCGATGTCGGCCCGGAGGGCAACAACAACGGCACCCTGACCGGCGTCTATCGCAGCTGGTAACGCTTGCTCACGATGCGGCCCATCGTCCATCACGAACGATGGGCCTTCGTGCGTCAGCGGCCCTGCTGCTTGCGCAGCCAGTCCAGCATATCCTGCGGATTCCCGGTGCCCTGCGTCACGATGGCGGTGTTGCCACCGCTGCGGCGATAGACCGTGGTGCGCCCAGGCTCCTTCTCGATCTTGACCTCGGCCTGCGCCGGATCGCCGCTCTGGGTAATCACGGACGTGCCGTTCTCGTCCTGAACTACGGTGGTGTGGCCGTCACCTGACTCGCCGGCTCCGGCCGGCCCGGTTGTCGTTGCCATCATGATGCTCATTCCTGCTGCGAGCGCGATGAACCTCATATTGCACCTCACCTTTTCGATCACCGGCTGAACTGAAATATCGACAGCCAGTTGAAGCGCCCGAATTGTCGCACCGTTCCCGTGTTCATATCTCCGATCTGGAGCAGGAGGGCGTTGGTGGAATTGCCGACCTGAGTGATATCGGCAATGTTGCTCACGCCGGACTGACCGATCGCCAAATTGGTCGTGCCACCCACCTGGATCACGTCGACATAATTTCGCGTGCCGTTCTGGATGATCGTCGCATCGACCGTTCCCGTGCCACCGATCTGGATGACGCGCGCGATATTGATGCGGCTGTTCTCCTCGATCGTAACAGGCTGGACATTGTTGCCGAACTGCACGACCGTTTCGATGCTCACGTTCCGGTTCGTCACGCCACGCTGGACGGATCCGGCGGAGGCCTCGGACGCGACGCTGACAGCGGCGAGCAACGCCGCCAACACCAGGAGAAGTCTACCGCGTTTCATCGCCTTGCCCCCATCACATTTCTGATGGCGGTGAGGTCGCCCAGCTCAATGGCTATTCTGGACAACCGTCGCCGAGTTGAACGCACCGAACTGCGACAGGAAACTGCTGGTCGACTGGCCGACCTGGCCGACAAACGCGACATTGTTCACGCCCGCCTGCCCGACCGATGCCGACGTCGTCCCGCCGAATTGCAGGATTCCGGTCGCATTGTTCGTGCCGTTCTGAGTGACGGTCGCGCTGGTGCTGCCGCCGATCATGAACACGCCGGCCATATTGAGCTGGCTGTTCTGGTTCAGCACGACCGGCGGGCCGCCGAGCGACACGATGGTCTTGATATCGGCGGTCTGCGCACTGGCCGAGCCGGCACCCACGCAACACAAGGTGAAAAGTGCGCCACAGGCGGCGCCTGAAAAATGTCTCATGAAATGCCTCGCTATCGAAAAGGATTGCGATCACGGAGTCTGCTGCAAAATCGTCGAGCCGTTCAGGATTCCGAGCTGTCCGACGCCGGCCGCGTTGTTCGCGCCGATCTGGCCGATCAGGCTCGAATTGAAGCCACCGGCCTGGCCGGCCAGCGCCGTGTTCGACGCCGTCGCGGTCGTACCGCCCTGCCCGATCACCGAGGTGTTGACGGTGAGGAGCGAACCCGTCTGCAGGGTGGTCGCAGTATTGGTGGCGCCGAATTGCATCGTGGTGGCGCTGTTGTTGGTGCCGCCACTCTGCGAGATGAAGGAGTTGTTGGTGGTGCCGAATTGCAGCACGCTGGCCGAGTTGCCGGCCTGGGCATCGACGGCGGTCAGCAGGCTGAACGCGACGATCGTGGCAACGAGATATTTCTGATGCATGACATTTCCTCCGCGAAAGTCGGCGGACAACCTCTCACCGAGTCGTCCTGCCCGAGGCGGTGCTTTCAAGAATGGCGCGGACGCGCCGCAATTGGCGCGTCCGGCCAAACGGGGCTGGCTTAGTGCGCCGTCTGCGAGACGGTGCTGCCGTTGACGCCGAACACGCTGAGCTGTCCGACGGCGGCGGCGTTGTTCTGGAGCGGGGCAGGCCCGAACGAGTTCTGGGTGATCGAGCTGCCGTTGTTGCCGAACGCCACCTGGCCGGTCGTCGCCGAGTTCTGCACGCCGATCTGGTTGACCGTGCTGCCGTTGTTGAGCGAGGCCGCGCTGGTGCCCTGCATCGTGGTCGCGCTGTTGACGAGGCCGAGCTGGCTGGTCGACGAGGTGTCGTTGGTGAGGCCCTGCTGCGAGACGCTGGAACCGTTCACGAGGCCCACTTGCACGGTGGTCGAGGTGTTGGCGGCCTGCGCGGCGGAGGACAGGGCGAGCACGGCAACGGAAGCAAGAAACAATTTGCGCATGGAATATCCTTTCTGGCTAAGGTCTCTGACTGGGTTCGGATGCCGTCTTGGAGGAGGCCGACATCGCAGGACAGACTTTGAACCGATCGTGCTGCGTGCGACAGACTGCAGTTCATGCTAATCGATACGGACTAGACGTTGCGCGCCGCCTTGGTGCCCGCGGCACTAGCTGTAGGGTTGTCCCGTGCCGGTTCGTGTCGTCTCGTCTTCGCGTCCCATGCTGTCGACCAACCGCACCACCTCGATCGGCGAGCGAAGCTCCAGCTTTCGCATCATCCTGGCGCGATGGACCTTGGCCGTCACTTCGCTCACCCCAAGCTTCGCCGCGATCTGCTTGGCAACGAGACCCTCGGCCATCAACAGCATGATCTCGCGCTCCCTTGACGTCAGCGTCTCGACGCGCTGGCGCGCCTCGCGCACGCTATCTTCGCGTTCGAGCCGCCTGCGGTCGCGCTCGATGCCATGCCTGATCGCATCGAGGATCTCCTGTTCGCGAAACGGTTTTGGAAGGAACTCGACTGCGCCACGCTTCATGGCCTCGACCGAGACCCGGACGTCGGAATGGCCGCTGATGAAGACGATCGGGATGAGCACGCCCGTCTCGGCGAGCCGGCGCTGAAGCTCGAGGCCGGTCGGCGCCGTGCCGGGAAAGCGGACGTCGAGCACGAGGCATGAAGGTCCGCCGGAAATACTGCCCGCGACGAACTCGTCCGTCGATGCAAACAATTTTACCTGATGCCCGGTCTCCTCGCAGAGACTTCCTATCGCAGTTCGAATCTGAATTTCGTCATCAATGATATAAACTGTAGCTTGACCTGAACTCATGGCAACGGGCTCCCCGGCTTGGGGCTCGATGAACACGCAACGAGCCATCCATTCTTCTTGCAAGCGAGATCAAGGTGCTTGGATGAATTCGCGGGGATCGGGCGAGTCGCTCCGATCCGCCGCTTCGACGTCTTAGGGCCAACACCCGTTCAAGACGAGTGAAGGTGTTCACATATCGGGTTTCGTGATTGCGGGGATTCGCGCTTGGGGGCTGCGGCATCACAGCGAGGCGCGATATCGACAATGCGACAATCTGGCGTCGGAACTTCGGTATCGCCCGCTGCGTCATGGCGTCGCCACCCACGTGCCGACTTGAACGCCGGGCGCTGGCCGCTTCGGCCAGAACAGACGGGACGTTAAGTCAGCTTGTCGAGTTCGATACCGCGCGCGTCATATCGATACGCTCCGTATGCATCTCCGGCAAGCCATGAAAATCAGCGCCCGCGGATTTTACTTCTGGATCATCAGGCGCACCCGACCGTCGCCCCGGCAGCGGCGACACACTGACGATGGACTGCGCTTTGAGAGATTTACAACCATAGCGCGATCTTTCTCCGTGCCGCCAACGATGCCATTTCAAGAGGCGGGTTTTTGATATGCGATTTGTGCCAGTTATTGCCTTGCTCGGAACTGCATGTGGCCTCGCCGCGGTCTACGCCGTCCGGCCAGCCGTGATCAGCGACGCGGCCGGGGCCGCAGCGCAGAAGGCGGCTCGCGCCTATGAATCGACCCAGCGGCTGCTCGGACCTGTCGGGCGGGAAACACGGACCTTCGGATCGGACGCCCCCGTATTCCGCTATGCCTCGATCCAGCGCGGCAGCATCGAGCAGACCATCACCGTCACCGGCGCCCTGCAGCCGGTCAAGACGATCGAGGTCGGTTCCCAACTGTCCGGGCAGCTCGCCCGGGTCTATGTCGATTTCAACGACACGGTCAGCAAGGATCAGCCGCTCGCCCTGATCGATCCGCGCAGCTTTGCGGCCAAGGTCGACGAAGCCAGGGCGGCCGTGGCGGTGGCGAACTCCTTTGTCGACATCGAGCGGGCCAAGCTCGACCGCGCCAGGATCGATCTGCAAAACGCCAGGGGCAGCAGAGACGTCCTCGTGGCCAAGCTCGACAGCGCGCAGGCGGTCAAGGCGTCGGCGCAGAAGACCTTGCAGCGCAAGCTGGCTCTACAGTCACAAAACGTCGTGGCGGTAACGGCGGTGGATGACGCCCAGACGGAGTTCACCGCGAGGCTTGCCCAAGAGCGCGAGGCCGAAGTCCTCATGTCCCTGAACGCCTACTCAGTCGACGGCGCGCAGGCCGACGTGCGCCGGATCGAGGCGGAATTGCAGCAGGCACGAATGGCCGTGCCGGAGAAGGCGGCCGTTCTCGCTGCGGCCCAGGCCGATCTCGACCGCACCGTGATCCGCTCGCCGATCGATGGCGTCGTCGTCGGCAGGTTCGTCAACGAGGGCCAGACCCTCGCGGTCGGACTGGAATCGCGCACCACCTTCGTGGTCGCGCACCGGCTGGAGGACATGGAAATTCACGCGCAGGTCGACGAAGCCGATATCGGGCGCATCGCGCCCGACCAGCGCGCCCATTTCACGGTGGATGCCTACCCGGACCGCCGCTTCGAGGCGGTGGTGCGGCAGGTGCGCAAGGCGCCGCAGAACCAGCAGCACGTCGTGACCTACACCGTCGTCCTGGCGACCTCCAATCTCGACGGCGCGTTGCTGCCGGGCATGACCGCCCTGGTGAAGATCGTGATCGAGCGGCAGGACGACGTGCTGAAAGTGCCGCTTGCCGCGTTGCGCTTCCAGCCCTCCGGCACGCAGCCGGATGCCGCGGCGCGCAGCGGGGTGTGGGCGCGCACCGCAAGCGGCTCACTCCGGCGTATTCCCGTGACGGTCGGCGCGGCCGGCACCGAGCAGGTCGCGCTCAGGAGCGGAGACCTCGTCGAGGGTAGCCAGGTCGCCGTGGGACAGGCGATTCGGCCCGCCGGCATGGAATTTCTCGGCATCAGGTTTGGGTCATGACAGCCTCCCTGCCCCTCATCAGCCTGCAGTCGGTCTCCAGGACCTATCGCGCCGATGGCGTAGCGGTAACTGCGGTGCGCAATGTCAGCTTCGACATCGAACGAGGCGAGATCGTCGCGGTGATGGGACCGTCCGGCTCGGGAAAGTCGACGCTGATGAACATGATCGGGCTGCTCGACCTGCCGAGCGAGGGCGCGCTCTATCTCGAGGGTGCCGACGTCGCCGATCTCTCGGAAGACCACCGGTCGTCCCTGCGCGCCCGCAGCATCGGCTTCGTGTTCCAGTCCTACAATCTGCTCGCTCGCCACAATGCGATTGAGAACGTCGCGCTGCCGCTGGTCTATTGCGGCATCGGCCGCAAGGAACGTCTGGCCCGCGCCGAGCAGAGCCTGGAGGCCGTCGGCATGGTGCACCGGGCCCACCACTTCCCTCGGCAGCTCTCGGGCGGCGAGCAGCAGCGCGTCGCGATCGCGCGCGCCCTGATCGCCTCCCCGCTGATCGTGCTCGCCGACGAGCCGACCGGCGCGCTCGACAGCCGCACCGGCGCCGAGATACTGGCCCTGTTCGCCGCGCTCAACCGGACCGGCCAGACCATCGTGATGATCACGCATGACCCCGGCATCGCGACCCAGTGCCGGCGCACGATCCGCCTGCATGACGGCGCACTCGTCGCTGACGAAACACCGGCTCCGATCCTGCCGAAACGGAGCGCTGCGCCATGACGATGCTCCAGGGTTTTCAGATCGCCTTGCACGCCTTGCGTCTCAATCCGTTGCGCAGCATCCTCACCATGCTCGGCATCGTAATCGGCGTTGCCTCCATCGTGACCGTGTTTGCGATCGGATCCGGCGCGCAGCTTCGCCTCCAGGAGCAGATCCGCTCGATCGGCGCCAACGTGCTGATGATCAACCCCGGCGCGGTCTACCAGGGCGGCGTGCGCCTCAAGGATGGCAGCAAGCTGACCATGACCGAGAGCGACGTGCAGGCGATCCTCGAACAGATCCCCGAGATCCAGGCAGCGGCCGGCTCGATTGCAGGAACGGCCCAGGTCATTCACGAGAGCAAGAACTGGAACACGACGATCAACGGGACGACGACCGGGCACTTCATGGTGCGCGACTGGCAGCTTGCGACCGGCCGCTATTTTTCCAGCACCGAGGAGGCAGGCGCCGGCAAGGTCGTGATCCTCGGCAGCACGGTGGCGCAGGAGCTGTTCGCGCCCGGCGAGGATCCGATCGGCGCACAGATCAGGATCATGAAGGTGCCGCTCGAAGTGGTCGGCGTTCTCGATCGCAAGGGGCCGGCGCAGGACGACGTCGCCTTCGTGCCGCTCACCACGGCCAAGCTGCGCTTCCTCGGCAGCGCGAGCAACATCAACCGGGATTCGGTCGCCTACATCATCGCCAAGGTGGCTGCGGATGGACAGATGGCGGGGGCGCGAACGGAGATCGAAAACCTGCTGCGGCAGCGCCACCGTATCCTCGCTGGCCAGGAAGACGACTTCAAGGTCCAAGATCCGGCCGCCGCCATGGAAGCGCAGCAGGGAGCGATCCGCACCGTCGCGCTCCTGCTCGTCGCTATCGCCTCGGTCTCGCTGCTCGTTGGCGGCATCAGCATCATGAATGTCATGATCGTGTCGGTCACCGAGCGCACGCGAGAGATCGGAATTCGCCGCGCGCTTGGCGGGCGGATGCGGGACATCCGTCTTCAGTTTCTCTGCGAGGCGCTCGTGCTCTGCCTGCTCGGCGGCGCGATCGGCGTCGGAGCCGGCGTCACGCTCTCGATGACGGTGGCTCGCATGGCAGGATGGATCACCTCGATCGACGGCCAGGCGATCGGCCTTGCCCTCGCCTTCTCGATCGCGACCGGCCTGATCTTCGGTTTTTATCCTGCACACAAGGCATCCAAGCTCAGTCCGATCGAGGCACTCAAGACGGAGTGAGAACATGCTGGGGTGTTCGCATCGACCAAAGGCCACGGAGGAGCAGTCATGAGTCCGGATCCGAAAAATTCGATCACACCAACGCCACGCGAGCGGGACCTGATGATGCTGATCGCGCGCGGAATGCAGAACAAGAACATCGCGTACGAGCTCAAGATCTCGGAGAACACGGTCCGGGCCCATATCGGCAACATCATGCGCAAATACCGTCTCCAGAACCGGACCCAGATCGCGATCATCTTTGCCCTGCACGCGGCACCGCCATCGCTTCGCCGCAACCTGGCCAATGGCGGCCGCACTTCCACGACGGCCGCGCCGGCCAAGGCGGTCGCGCAGACTACGCCGGTGCCGACCGCGCCGGATTGACGGCTCGGGCCACAATCTCTTGCGTCATTTCGGGCGAAACACCCAAGTCCGGGGTCAACGGACCGGCAACAAAATATTTCTCTTTATTAGAATTCGGATTTTTGTTAGGAATCCCTCACTCCGGCCCAAGGAAGAGGGGCGTATCGCGATCGTCACGAACGCGGGCCGGACGGCGGTGGACGTTGGTCACATCGGCGCGAACGACTTCGCAGGGCGGGCAACCGTGAGTGAAGGCGTCGCGCACACGACCGGTGTGATCGGCGTACGGCAAAATCGTGTGGTCCTGGCGCCCGGGGTCTGTGCGCC